>NZ_JBBKBD010000014.1:0-48847 GCF_037890055.1 Lagierella sp. ICN-221743
TAAAACTTATCAAAGTCTTCTTGTGTAGCTACTTCTTTGTATTTATAGTCGTCATTATTCTTTTCTGTGAACATATCATTTACAAGTCCAATTGTTAGTAGAGATAAATCAGAAACAGAAAGACCAAGTTCCACTGCCCTTAATAGGAATAAGGGTGTAGTCATTGGTCTTTCTGTTGGTCTTACTTTTTTTTAGGAATTTCTTCCGACTTTATGTTAAGTCCCCATAACTCAATTAACTGAGGTAGAATTTGGTAAATTGAAAAAGTTGAGAAATTATCTAACCATTCTTCTGGACTATCAGGAATAGATTTGTCTCCATGCTTTGCCATTACATAAGCTATATTTTCAAATAACTCAAGTGAACCAATATCAAGATTAGATTTATCTTTATCGTTTTTCTTCATGGACCTTTCTAGTTCCATCAAGTCTTTAAAGATGTCTCGACCAAACTTTAATCTATAGATTCTTGGAATAGCTGCAGACGCACGAAATATAACATCTTTTCCATCAATTTTTATAGTTTTTGTTAATGCCATTATCTACTACCTCCTGTTGTCCTTGCCACAGAGGATGAACTTTCTATTGGTAGATAAACTGATTTATACCAACCATCATAAGTTTCCTTAGTTGTCTCATCACTTGTTCTAGCCTTTACATTACCATTTGGAAGTGGTCTTGCTTGGATAGATAAGGTTTCTGGTTGAACTTCTCTTGATTCTTCATTGGTTTCTCCTTCAAGAGTAGGTCTTGCTGCTGAGCAGTTATACATGACATGACGGATTTTCTTTTGGTCACCATCAAACTCGAAAAGAAGTGCAAAGTTTGCAGTCTCAGAATTTGAGGACTCAATTAAAACTTTATTAGAATCTGATTTTTCCATCAATACATCAGTCCTAAAGGATTCTGGAATAAGAGCGATTTCTAAATCTCCATCATATCCCATATTGTTTGAAATAGTGTAATATTCAATTCCATCTGCATAAAAGCTTTCTGGCTCTCCATTTGGATCTAATGAAATTGAAACAGCACCAGGCATTGGCACTGGTGTCTTATATTTAATAACGCCCTCTTCTGCTTTATCAAAGAGAGCGTAGTGTACGTTACAAATATTAAATTTAACTTTATTAGCCATTATTATTTACCTCCGTAATTTTTAAATTAAGTGTGAATTCATACAAAACTTCATAGAGTCTTTCTGACTCAATCCAAACTTCAGATTTTTCATAATAGATTTTTTCTCTATCAAGTATCTCTTCTATTTTTTCTTCAAGTTTTAAGTCCTTCTTATCAGTATAAAGTTCTAAGTCTATCTCAGTATTTTTATAATATACATATCCATCTGCACCAAAGTGTTTATTATTTGGGAATAGATAGACTATAAATGGTGGATATGGACTTTCTCCCTCAACAAAGTGTGAGTATGCAAAAGGAAGTCCAATCTCGTTAATTATTTTCATTAACTTCTTCATTCTCTTAACTTCCTCATAATATTTTCTTCCAATTCTCTGACCCCTTTCTCTTCAGATGGTCCAATGTGTGGCTTAGCAGAAACTCTTCCTCCTTGTCTAAGGACATGACCTTTTTCAAGTAAATGAGCCAGTTGATATCTATTCCTTGAGTGAACTACAAGTTCTATTGAGTTTGAAGTTTCTTTCATAGTTTTTACAGACCAAGACTTAGAATATTTCTTTGTTTCTCCTACAGGAGCATTTTCTTGTATTTCTTTTCTTATATTCCTACCAGCTTTTTTTACTTCATTTTTGACTTCATCTGTAGCCATATCAGAATATTCTTCTAAGCCCTTCATAATTTCACTAGCCAGGTTTTCAATTTTTACATTCATCTACTCACCTTCCTACACCTAAATTTTATAAGTCTATTTTTATAGTTCATAAAGTCAATTGAGATGATATTGTAATTTTCAGCTTCAAATAGAATCCTGTACTCTGAGGTATTAATATTCTTTAACCTATTTTGAAATCTTACAGTAAAAGAAATATCTGACCTATCTACTTCCATACCAAGGAAAACTTCTTCTCCTTTACCTTGAAATGATATATACGAACTTGTGGTTAGATAATCATTCCATATTGAGCTATGATTACCTATTTCATCTACTTCAACATCTTTATTTTGAAAGGTTATCTTTCTATTAAAATCAGCTATTTTCATAATAGTCTCCAGTATCTTCTGGGAGTTCTGGTAGAATATAATAAGCTAGATAACGACTTTTATTCCAACCACAAAAATTTCCATTAAGGATAAAAAATAACATATAATCGTCGTAACCCTCGTTACTTTCATACCTTGTTTTTAATAACTTTTTATAGTTAGGTGATTTAGTAATCCTTTTTTCCTTTGTAAATAAGTTTATTTCATCGGTTGTTTTCATATCACCATTTACATAGGATATAAATAAGATATCATCATCAGTTTTAACTTCTGTATTTTCATCATATTCCCATTCGTAAGCTATGCTCACATTATTATTAGATTCAACTAATAACGATATTCCTTCATATGTGTACCTTTCACCAGAATAATTTCTACTATAAGATAAAAATTTTCCTTTTGCCCATTTTGATAAGTCAACATTTAGCCTTGGACTTTGAGGAACACCATTCTTTAATTCAAAATAATATATTTTATAATCTAAAGTGTGGATTCTTAAACCACTAAGATTAGCATGTACTATTCTGTCAAATTTATAGTTAATTAAATTAAGTGAAAAAATATTACCATTTGCACTCAATCCCGATACGGTGCTATTAATTTGGACATAGGTTGTATCAAAGTAGCTAAAAAAATCATCATATTCATTAACCCTTAGATATTTTTTATTCTTCAAATTATGAAACTCTGCTTCAGACTTATCATTTGCTGATACAATTAAGGTATCATTAACAGTTTCTAGGTTTATTTTTTTATTTGATGGGATTTTTGTATCGATAACCCACAGTTCCTCTAATATCATGGATATCCCATAAATTGAAATAAACCCATTATTATCTGCACTAACTATTCCAAAACAATCTCCATTACTATAACTACATAAGTTTAAATATCTACGCTTATTAGAACTTAAAGCTTCGTTAAGGTGGATAAGTAAGGATAATTTTCCTTCTTTTATAATAAAATATGCATCACCTGCATCCTCGATACCTAAAGCATCGTCTATATTTTCCAAGATTGGAAAGGGATCTGTATCATATTGGTAGTTATATTCTATTTTTAATTCTCCTTCTATAAATTTATGCCCAGGCTCCCATCCAGTTTTTATTTCTCCAATTTTATTTGCTAAGTCTGTAAAGCTATCATCTTTATTAGCTTTTCCTTTCTTGTCGACAATAGCCTTAGCAATTAAATCTTTACCATTATCGACATCGTAAAAAAGCTCATCATATTTTTTATTTAGAATTTTACCTTGTCTAGCAGACAGGGCTTTTTCTCCGTTTTCACTTTCAAGGTTATCTATAACTTCACAGTCCTTACCATCTTCTCCTTTTGGACCAGGTGGTCCTTCTTTGCCTTGAGAGCCGTCATCACCCTTATCTCCCTTTGGTCCTCTTATATCTTCTAGATTCTTTTCAATAGCTTTTTTTATCGCCTCGTCAGCTATATTTTTAGCATTTTCAATGGCAACTACTGCACTTTCCGAATCTGTATATGACTCATAACCCTTTGTAATCCTTATATAAGTTCCTTGGTCTGATGGGAAAATATGACCATCTATTTTGATTTCTATTTTATATGATCCTATGGCAAGTGGCTTGTCAATTCTAAAAGAAATCCTATCTTCATTTACCTTTGTCTTACATTTCCATTCTAGTTTCTTTTCTTTGCTATAAAGTTGAATACTAGCATCTTTATCATTTAAAAAACTAATAGGGTCACCTTTTGAGTCACATAGCTGGAAACTCAGTTCTGAAGATATATCTCCTTGTTTTATATTAATTCCACCCTTTGTTTGGATTAAATTTAAAGTATTTAAACTATTAGCCATAATACCTCCTTAAAAACCTGGTTTTCTATCACCAAATAATAAAGCCCTTAGAGTTAAGTTTAGTTCAGAATAATCTGCCTCTTCTCTATGTTCATAAAGATAAGCTGTCATATAGAGAACTGCTATCTTTCCATTTGGATTTTTAGAAAGTTCTTCTTCACTATTAACCCTAGCAACATCCATGGAGTGCTTTATTGATGATTGGATGAGAGATTCAATCATCTCATCCTCATCATCAAAATCCACCCTTAAATAGGACTTTGCCTCCTCAAGAGTAATCATAATCTACTCCTTAGGCAGTAGCACCGATTTTTAAAAGTTTAACTGCCTCTCTTAAAACAAGGATTCCATCAACTCTTTCTTTACCTAAGAAACCAACCATGCCATTACCAGCAAATAACTCCTTTAAGTCTTGGAAAGACCTATTTCCTCTATCTCCAATCTTGTAGTAAGAAAAATCGCCAAAGGCTACTGCAAGTTTTCCTTTTTCAGCTTTTGGAGCAAAGGCAGATGTGTAGGCGGGATATCCTAAAAGTCTATCCGGTTCTCCATCTTTAAGTGATGGTTGCCAAATATATGCACCATTAACATCTTTAAGTTTTCTAATTTGAGCAACTGTTGCATCATTTAAAATGAAGGCTGCTTTCTTTCTATAAGGTCTGTCTAAGGAATAGACTAAATCAATTAGTTCATCTGCAGTAATTGTTTGAGCCTTTGTTGTACCTCCAAGTTCTCCACCTTTTTTAGAGTCAAAAATTCCTGTAGGCTTATTTACTCCGTCACCATTTAAGAAGGCATCTTCTTCAGCATTTGCTAGTGCTCTAGTAAATTCTTCAGTGATGTATTTTTCTAGATTAAAGGCTGCATCATAGAGAAGTTCTTCAGTAACTTTAATTCCAACATGGAGTTTGTGTGCATCAAGTGCTACTTGATCGAATGTGCCATCTCCAAAGGTTAGTTGACCACCTTCTTCTACCCATAAGGCTGCTGGTTTTGTAGCTGCAATGTTAATTTTATGAAGTCCAGAAGTTTGAACTTTTGTAGCTAGTTTTCTTACAATATTTTCTTCTTCAAGACCATTTACAATATCTGCTTCCATTTCTTCTGGAACTAAATATCCACCACTTTCATCTGTTCCTACTTTTAATTCATTGGAAATATCTCTAAAGTTAGTTCTTAATGCCTTCATCATAGACTTCTTGTAGGCATTTCTTGCTCTCATTGGTTTTTCTCCTTCATTAAAAGTAGCAGGTTCATTTGTTAGTGCTTGAGTAGTAGGTTTTTCCAAGGATTTATCCATTTCTTCTTCCCTCTTCTTTCTTTCGATTTCACGAGTATAATTCTCGATAGTTTTTTCCATCTCTTCATATGTTTTAAAGTCTTCATCAGACATTAGCCCATTTTCATCTTTCTTAGATTCAGCAAATGCTTTTGCCTCATCCCAAGCTTTAGTTCTCTTTTCCATTAGTTCTTTTAAGTCCATATCTTTACCTCCAAGTGTTTTTAATTTTGTTTAATCTTTCTTCTACTTCTCTCATTGAGTGAGTCTTTACTTCTTTATTTATCTTTGTTAAAAGTGAGTTTGTAACCGCTCGTCTTGAAAAGACCATGTTCGTAACTTTCTCATCTTTTCTTTTGTCAGTGAGAGTTCCATCACAAAAACCCATCTCGATGGCCTTATTCTTATCAAACCAAGTCTCTCCATCCATTAGATTAGAAATCTCTTCTCTGGATAAACCTGTCTTAATCTCATAAGCATTTATGATTGATTCCTTAACTTCCTTTAACATATCTATGGCTTTTTGCATTTCTTTTGAGTCACCAATAGCTACAGTTAAAGGATTATGGATCATCATTAATGATGTAGGACTCATCAACACTTCAGTTCCTGCCATTGCAATAACAGACGCAGCAGATGCTGCAAGCCCATCAATCTTAATGGTCACATTTCCTTTGTGCTCTAAAAGCATGGTGTAAATTCTTGATGCAGCTATACAATCTCCACCAGGAGAGTTGATCCATACAGTTATGTCTCCACTTTTATTTTTTAATTCTTCAAAAAAGAGCCTTGGCGTGATTTCATCATCAAACCAAGACTCTTCTGCAATAACTCCATCTATATAGAGTTCATTTAAATCCTTTTTCCAATTCCAAAATATTTTATTGTTCTTCATTCTCGGTATTCTTACCTCCGTTTCTTTTACTCTCATAGAATGACCCTGCCTTTTCAAGTGGTAGCATATTTCCATTTACTAAATAAAGGTCACCACCTTCTTCAGCTGAAATCCTATCAAGATTTTCTAACTCTCTTATGTCATTTGCACTCATCCAACCATTCTGTCTTCCTACAGCATATCCATTCATTCTTGACTCATAGTCTCCTCTTAGAAGTCCATCAAGATTGAATTTAATAAAGTAGGATTCTTTTTCTTTCTTTGTTAGTAGTGCTCTTTCTAGAGACTTTTCCCAACGAACAATCCAAGGATCAAGGGTGTATTTAACAAATTCTAGTGACTGCTGTTCTATATTTGAAAATGATGACTTCTCCAAGTCACCAATCATATGAGGTGGTATCCTGAATATCCTTGCTATCTCATTTAACTGAAACTTTCTTGTTTCCAAAAACTGGGCCTCACTTGGTGCTATGGCTATGGGTTGGTATTTCATTCCTTCTTCAAGTACAGCCACTTTGTTGGCGTTCTTAGGCCCTTGAAAGGCTGCATTCCATGACTCTCTAACTCTTTCTGGATCTTTAATAATACCTGGATGCTCTAAAACTCCACCTGGCTGTGCGCCATTTTGGAAAAAGCTAGCACCATAATCTTCACAAGCCATAGCCATACCAATGGCATTTTTTGCCATGGTTATTGGCGAATATCCAATAAGTCCGTCAAAACCAAGTCCAGGTATATGAAGTACATCTTCTTTTAAAAGATAAACCTCTTCTGATTTGTGATTGTATTTATAAAAGATTTCTCCATCTTCACTTCTCATAACCGTCATCTTGTTTGGCATTAAGGGATAAAGTCCAATAACCTCATTTTTTCCATTACGAATTATCTGAGCGTAAGCATTACCCCAAAGTAATAGATGGGTCATTAATGTTTCTCTAAATACAAAGGAAGTCATTTCAGTATTTGGTTCATCGTGTAATAAAAAATATATAGCGTGTTCTTTTGCTTTTTCCTTTGAGTTTGAATTTCCTCTTCTGTATAAATGAAGAGGAAGTCCTGCTAAGGTTTCAGCAAGAACCCTTACGCACGAATAAACTGCTGTCATTTGCATAGCAGTAAATTCGTTGACATTCCTTCCTGCTGTTGTTCTCCCAAATAAAAAAGACGATGAAGATATCCTCTCCCCGTCTTTAGGTTTGTCTCTCGACTTAAATATTAAATTTAAAATGTTTATATTACCACCTCCTTAAAAGTAAGCATAAGAAAAGCACCTACAGATGTAGATGTTTAACCTTTATTGTAATATTTGTTTGATTTAATCTTCTCTATATTTATAAATTCTATCGATAGTATCCATATCTGTATTCACAATGTATACGTAATTATGATTGTCTGAAACATAGTACTTATATGGTCTGAAAGGATTTCTTAAAAATAAATCAGATACATAAAGGTCATCGGTGTTGTCATTAAGATTTATAATTAGAATTTCCTCTAGCTGTTTAACTTGATCCAATGTAATACTCCTTTTAGAGATCTCTGTCATACTGTATACTCTGCATTTATTTGGATTAGATGGATCTTCCCCATCCCATAAATATACAGACTGACATCTATCGCATTTCCAAAAGTAATCATTAAACAGTTCATAATCCTCATGAAAAACTATATCTTCAAGCTTTGGATTCTCTTGATTCAAATATTTTCTGTTAAAATCTTGCAATTCCTCTTTTGTGTAAACATCAAATACAATGCTACCATCATGATCTCTCAATATATTTCTGCAAATATAACATCCCATACCGGCCATATCGATTTCTCCTAGTTATTTATTATTAATAATTTAATACCCATTTTACTCTTAAATTACTATAAGTCCCCTGTCATCATAGACAGATTCACTTGTATCATTTCCACACCTTATAGCCCTATCAAGAGCCATAATTGTAGCAATAACCCCATCTATCTTTTCTGTAGATTTTTCCTTATCTGCTTTAATGTTTCCAGCAGGATCAGTTCGAATAAATATATTATCCATCATCCATCTAAGAACTGGATGACCTCCATGGGCTATTTTTCTTTCAAGTGTGAGTTTCATTAATTCTTTTGTTGGTGGAGACATGTCTTTAAATCCTTGACCAAAAGGAACAACTGTAAAACCCATTCCTTCTAAGTTTTGGACCATCTGAACTGCTCCCCACCTATCAAAGGCAATTTCTCTAATGTTATATACCTCGCCTAAGTCTTCTATAAATTTTTCTATAAATCCATAGTGAACTACATTACCTTCTGTTGTTTGAATGTATCCTTGTTTTTTCCATAGGTCATAGTTTACATGGTCTCTTTTTACTCTTAGGTCGAGGTTATCTTCAGGCAACCAAAAGTAAGGTAATATTTGATATTTATCATCTTCATCTATTGGAGGAAATACTAAAACAAAAGCTGTAATATCCGTTGTGCTTGATAGGTCAAGACCACCATAGCATACTCTGCCTTTTAGTTCTTTTTCATTAACAGCAAAATTACATAGGTCCCATTTTTCCATAGGCATCCACCTAATTGCTTGTTTGACCCATTGATTAAGTCTTAGTTGTCTAAAAGCATTCTCTTCAGTTGGATTTTGCTTAGCCGATTCACAAGCTTGTCTCACTTTTTCTATAGGAACTGTAATTCCAAGAGACGGATTTGCCTTATGCCATACTTTTTCATCTGTCCAATCATCTTCTCTGTCAGCTCCATAAATAACAGGATAAAAAGTTGAATCAGTTTTTCTTCCTTCAAGTATGTCCACTGCCTTTTGATGCGTCTCATAGCAGATTGATTTCGTATCTGTTCCTGCAGTTGTAATAAGAAAATATAGTGGTTGGGTTCTTGCATCACCAGACCCTTTTGTCATAACATCAAATAATTTTCTATTGGGCTGAGTATGAAGTTCGTCAAAGACCACACCATGAATATTAAATCCGTGTTTAGAATAAGCTTCTGCAGATAGGACTTGATAAAAAGAATTAGTCGGCTTATATATCATCCTCTTTTGAGATGCCAAAATTTTTACTCTTTTAGATAGGGCTGGACTCATCCTTACCATATCGGCAGCCACATCAAAGACAATGGTTGCTTGCTGTCTATCGGCGGCACAGCCATATACCTCTGCTCTTTCTTCTCCATCCCCACAAGTGAGAAGAAGTGCTACAGCAGCTGCAAGTTCAGATTTTCCCATCTTCTTTGGAATTTCAATATATGCTGTATTAAATTGTCGGTATCCTGTATCTTTTACAATGCCAAATAAGTCTCTTATGATTTCTTCTTGCCATTCAATAAGCTTGAAGTCTTTACCTGCCCATCTACCTTTTGTATGCTTCAGACATTCTATAAATGTGACTGCATAGTCTGCTTTATTTTTATCATAGTGAGATGTTTCAAGCATAAATTTACTTGGTTTATATTTCATTTGACCTCCTTCCTTTAAAAATGGGCATAAAAAATAGCCACCTGATTGTGACTTCTACTACGACAAATAGAGCCTAAACTCTATTTGAAATTTTATTTTTATCTTTGGCTTGCTATGTTTAATTCTTTGTATGCTTTCTTAAGTTCTCTTTCTAGTGTTTCTGATTCTGCAAAAAGTTGAAATTCTTCCTCTGTTAAATTTCCTTTCGATATTTCCCAAAGTTCTTCATGAACTTGGTCTGCACATTTCTTTGCTGTTCCTGCTATCTCTAAAAGGTTAATGGCTGCTCCAACCTTACCTTCTTTTGATTTTTTTATTGAGTTTTCTGCGTATCTTTTGCAAGCTTTAACTTCTGTATCTAATCTTTCTAAAAGGTCTTTTTTCATAGTTTTACTCTCCTTTGCTTTTGTTATCTACATATTCCCGTATAAGAGAGTATTAGTCAAGTCTTTTATACCTATAAATCGGCTGTTTTTCAATGTTTTTAAAGGTTGTCTATAAAGTCATCAAACCACTTTGCTCCAATCTCAAGCCTTATCATTGGAAGTCTTCCAAGCTTATTATATTTTAAACTTACTATCCTTAAGTCTTCTGGTAGTTTGGTTTCGTAAAGTGCATTGATTGTTTTTCCCATTGTAATGTAAATTGTGTCATCTTCAAGGTAGTCTTTTAGATAATCTTGAAAAGCTAAGTCTCCATTTTCTCCTTCGTAAAGTCCAAGCATTGTAATTGCTGAAGAGTCGATTAAATCATTTAAATCTTCTTGTGTTTTCATATATTTGTATGCCATTTTTATTCTCCTTATCTCTTTTTGTTATGTACATATTCCCGTACTATCGAAGATAAGTCAAGTAATTTTCGCTCAAATATCGGCTATTTTTCAACATTTATCCGATATTTTCTCTATAATATCTTCCCTAAAAATAACATTTAATGTTGAACCATTATCCCACTTCACTAGGATTGATCCAATAGCATCAATTCCATAAACTGTACCCAGAGTTCCTTTTGGTGGTGCTTGCACATCCTCCATCTGAATTAATTTAACTCTTGTTCCTACTGGATAAATTTCTTTTAATTTTTCTATAATTTCCTTTGAAATCATCTAATCACCTCTTACATACATATATTGCTCAAATACTGATTTATATCAAGTATTATTTATTGTATTTACAAGGCTTTTAAAAATATATATCGCACATGTAAGAGCAATACCATTGCCCCACATTTTATATTCTGCAGAATCATTATGAGGATTTTCAAGCCATTTTAATATCTGATTATCGGTTTTCTTCTTTTTAAGACCTTTTATTTCTGCGTCCTTATCAAAAACTTCTCTCCAAAAGGCCAAGTCTTCCTCTGTTGGGTTTTCTATTTCTAAGTTATCACACCAGTAATCAGGAAATCCTTGTAATCTTCCACATTCTTTTGGTGTTAATCGTCTTACAAGTTTCTGATTAACAAGAGGTGGATCTTTATAATCAGTAGCCAGTAAAGGTGACGATATATTCTTGTCTGCTTTTGTAAAATGAGAATTTTTACTCATGGTGTAGGTATCCTCTACAATTGCAACTCCACCTTGATTTCTTGTAGGAGTATTTCCAGATGTGTCAATGGTTCTTGAAACGTCACACTCATAAATATTATGCCTTTCATTTTTAGTGTTTTCTGAAGTTTGTCTTATATCATAGACTACAAATGGTTGCTTATTTCCACCTTGTCCTAAGTTTGATGCAAGTGTTTGTGTTTCTTTTAATGGTCCTTTATACCTTGAGTCTTGACTGTGATTTTCAAAAACAAATGGTGCAATTCCACCACTTGCTCTCAAGGTTCCACTTTCATCAGAATAAAAGTCCATCCTTTGACCACCTTGGTCATTTAAACAGATTGTTTTATTAAAGCTTTCTTTAATGGCTCCGGTATTTCTTTTCCCTTTCTCGCAGCCCTCTGAAGTATTCCCTGACAAGCTTTTTTGCTCAAATAATATTTCTCTGGCACTTCCTCCATCAAGATCTGCGACAATGAAGATTCTTCTCCTTCGTTGGGGCACTCCGAAGTATTTAGCATCAAGGACTCTCCAAGCAAGGGAAAAATTGTCTCCCAGGATTTCTCCTGCACTTTGCCATCTCGAAGGTCGAGGAAGTTTAACTGTGGAATCTTTAATTCTTGTAACTTCTTCAAGGACGCATCTAAAATCCTCTCCTTTGTTTGATGAGAAGGCTCCTGGCACATTTTCCCATAGTAGGTATCTTGGATACTTACCATTAGTTTTACACCTCATTTCTTTTATAACTCTTATTGCCTCATAAAAAAGGTTGGATTTTTCTCCTTCAAGCCCTGCCCTTTTACCAGCGATTGATAAATCTTGGCACGGGCTGCCAAAGGTAATTATATCAACAGGTTCAATTTCAGACCCATCGATATCTTTTATATCTCCTAAATGTTTAACTTGAGGTAGGTTTTTCTGTGTAACTCTTATTGGAAAAGGCTCAACTTCAGATGACCATATGGGTTTTATTCCACAAAAAATACCAGCAAAAGGGAATCCTCCACTGCCGTCAAATAGTGAACCTAATCTTAGTTCTTTATTCATCTTTTAATACCTCTGAGTATTTATACTCTTTTCCATTTCTTAAAAGACTTACATCTTTATCACTACCAACCAATTCAATATATCTATTTACAATGACATCTACAAATTTTTCATCAAGTTCTATCATCCTACAAATTCTATCAGTTTGCTCACAAGCTATTAGTGTACTTCCACTACCACCAAATGGATCAAGTATAATGGAATTTGTCATTGATGAGTTTTTAATCGGATAAGATAAAAGAGGAATAGGTTTCATAGTAGGGTGGTCGCCATTTTTTCTTGGTTTATCAAATTCCCAAATGGTAGACTCTTTCCTTCCTGTATACCAGTTATGCTTTCCTTTTTTCTTCCACCCATAAAGGATGGGTTCATGTTGCCATTGATATGGACTTCTTCCAAGTACAAGGGATTGTTTCTTCCAGATACAAGTGCCAGATAAATAAAATCCAGTATCTTGAAATGCCTTTCTAAAATTAAGCCCTTCTGTATCTGCATGGAAAACATAAATCGAACCATCATCTGCGAGGAACTTTTCCATATTTAAAAAGGAGCTTAGTAAAAATTCATAGAATTTACCTTGCTCCATATTGTCATTTTTAATTTTTCCAGCCGACCCTTCATAATTTACATTGTATGGAGGGTCTGTGATGATAAGATTTGCCTTTAATTCTCCCATCAACTTCTCGTAAGTAGTCTCATCTGTAGAATCTCCACAAACAAGTTTGTGCTTACCTAAGGTCCAAATATCTCCAGATTTAGAAAAAGTAGGTTTTTCTAATTCTTCATCTACATCAAAACCATCATCTTCGGTCTTATTTCCTAAGTCAAAAATATTTGATAATTCATCTGGTGAAAAACCAGTAAGTTCTACATTAAAACCATAATCTCCCAGGGATTCAATCTCTACTCTTAGTAGTTCTTCATCCCATCCAGCATCAAGAGCCATTCTGTTATCAGCTAGGATATAGGCTTTCTTCTGTGCCTCGTTTAGATGGTCTGCAAAGACACAAGGTACTTCTTTTATACCTTCTTCCTTTGCTGCCATAATTCTTCCATGACCTGCAATAACTCCGTAGTCTTTATCAATAATTACAGGATTGATAAAACCAAACTCTCTAATTGATGATCGTAGTTTGTTAATCTGGTCTGCTGAGTGAGTTCTTGCATTGTTTACATAGGGTACAAGTTTTTCAATATCAACTAATTTCATTTCTTTTGTTGTAATCATATTAGCCCCCACTTTGCAAATTCTTCAAAACCACCAATAGAGTTAATGTAGTTTCTAGCAATTTCTACAATTTCAGAATATGGTTTACCATCAACAGTTTCATCTCCGATTGCACAGGATAATTCAATCTCTCTATTTTCCTCTTGTGCCTTTAGGTGGGCATAAATATTGACTGATACATCAGCCTTTGATAGGTCTTTACCATAAAGACCTCCACCCGTTACTGCTCTTCCCATATCAGATCCGAGTTTTCTATTAGTTGCTCCAGTATCAACATTATATCCTCCAGTCCAATCTCCTAATGGATTTACGATTGCTCTAGGATAAATCGATTTTAAAATTTCTGTAGATACATTTGATTGGCAGATGATGAGTTTATCTCCATCAAGAATGTATTTTCCATCGTAAGAATAATTAGAGTATATTTCACGAGCAATTAAAGATAGTTTCTTTTCTTCATCTGATGTTGGCACTCCCTTAAAGATTCCATTGTCACCACATCTTATCTTTTCTTTTTGATTATTTGATAGGTGGATATCCTGTTCTACTATTTTAATATCTGCTTTGATATCTCCAGCTATCCTATTAATCGCTGTTTCAATTTCTTTTTTATTTAGATTACAATCTGTTTCTATAATTACATGACAATTTCCATGTCCCAGCAAAACTTCAACTGCTATTTTAGGATTTTCTTTTTCCTTATATGCTAAATCTACAATTGATCCTGCAATGCAATCTGCTATTTTATCTGGATGCTTTGGATTTACTTTTTCAAACAAATTTATTACCTCCTTTGCCTTAGTAATTTTTCCATCATATCTTCTCCATAGTCCTCATAAACTTCAGTACAGTTTTCTTTCACTATGTCATAAATTTCGTACCACAAAAGGTTAGCTGTCTTTTGAAACTGACTAGACATCTGTACAAATGGAGATGCAATAACTCCACCAGTTGTAGGATGCTTACCTAATAGTCCAAATTGGCTAATTGCCTCTTCACATTGA
The DNA here is from genome assembly GCF_037890055.1 of Lagierella sp. ICN-221743. Lineage (NCBI taxonomy): Bacteria > Bacillati > Bacillota > Tissierellia > Tissierellales > Peptoniphilaceae > Lagierella > Lagierella sp. ICN-221743. Next base: position 14,456 of record NZ_JBBKBD010000014.1, read on the forward strand.
ATGTATCTTGCAAAAGCCTGAGAGTAGGATTCTAATAATCTTGGATTTACTAAGTTTTCACAGTTTCTCTGTTTTAACCATCCCCATGTCTCTTTATATATTTCATCAGCACCGAGTGGTATTCCATTCTTTTGCTTTGCAGATAGATAGTCACTAGGTGTTGGCATATCTGTTCCATCAAGAACTGCTCCATCTGGTAAGTCAACTGCATCTATTTCTTCTGGAGTGAATGTAGGAATATCGTTCATTAAAATTTCTACCTTTTTACCTTTTTCTATTTTTTCAGCAGCAGGCTGTGGTTTCCCTCCTGCTTTTACTCTTCTTCCACCTCTGTATGTTCCGTCCTTAGCGATAGTATCACCTCCTAATTCATCATCTTCTTTAATAGGGCCTTTGAACCCGTTTTTTTGTGCGTGAGAGGGCGGCACCGTTGGTAGGGGATTCACTCGTAGAGATTAAGACTCCCCCTCCCTCAAAACTATTCTCGTCCGAATCTATCTCCACGCTCAGCATGAATCTTTGAGTGACATGATTTACAAAGACTCATTAAATTATCTTTGTCATTAGTTCCACCACGAGAAAGAGGAAGTATGTGATGTACTTCCTCTACCTTGGTTATTCTATTTTCTTTTAAACACATCTCACAAAGTGGATGTTCACTGACATATCTTTTTCTTATAAGTCTCCACACTTTTCCATAACGCTTATGAGTGTTAGGATCTCTTTTATATTTTTCATAGTTTCTGTTGTATTCTTTTTCATGTTCTTTACAGAATCGTCCATCAACTAATTCAGGACAACCTGGATGTGAACATGGTCTCTTTGGTTTACTTGGCATTTTATCACTCCATAAAGAAAGCCCTGAAGATTTAATCTCCAAGGCTCATTTTATTATTCTTTTGCTATTCTAACTATACTACAACTACTTACTCTCATTCTATCAACTTTACTACATAGATTTAATCGGAATGGAAATCTTTCCTAGTGCATTTCTATGGACATTAAAACAATACTGAATTGAATAATTCATATCCACTGCAATCTGCTCCCAAGAATTAAAACAAAGATATCTTTTTTCAAGAACTGTTTGCTCTTCTTTGTCTTCTAATGAAAAAATTGAATTAGCTATTTCCTTCTTCAAGTCTACCAACTTATCTATATCCCTATTGATTTCTTCTTGAAGGTCTATAATCTTAACAATAGTATCCTCAAGTTTTGATGATCCTCTATTAGGACTCTTAGGCATATCTGATAAGGTAGATGTTGCTTTTGTTGCTAGAGCGTTGAGTGATTCAACTTGCTCCAGCTTGCTATTAATTCTTTTGTCTAAATAAAAGGCTTGTTTTAAATATTCTTTTGCGTTCATTTCTTACCTCCATAAGTTTTGAGGTAAGTTCTCTATAGAACCTCTACTCATTTTAAATTAGCTTTTACTGCATCTATAAGTGCAGCTTGTGTTTTATTCTTATTTTCTAATGCTTTCATAACATCTTCATCAATAGTTCCTTTTGCTAAGATATGATGAATCACAACTGTTTCTTTCTGTCCTTGTCTATAAAGTCTGGCATTGGTTTGTTCATAAAGTTCTAAGGACCATGTAAGGGAAAACCAAATAAGTGTTGAACCTCCAGCTTGTAAGTTAAGTCCATGACCAGCAGATGCTGGATGGATCATGGCTACAGGAATCTTACCTTGATTCCATTCTTTAAAGTCCTCATTTGTCTTAAGTTCTCTTACATCAAACCTATCTTTGATTCTTTTTAAATCTGACTTATACCAATAAGCTATTAATACTGGTTTACCATTTGCACCCTCTATTAAATCTTCTAAAGCATCAAGCTTTCTATCATGGATATGAATCATATTTTTATCTTCATCATATACAGAACCCGATGCCATTTGAAGTAACTTATTAGAAAGGGCTGCAGCATTAACTGCATCTATATCTTTATCCTTAATACTAACAACCAAGTCTTTTTTTAAGGTCTCATAGATATCTCTTTCTTTATCTGATAGATTTACAAAGACTTCATTGTTTATCTTCTCTGGCATTTTTAGGTAATCTTCAGCTTTCATAGAAACTGTGATATCTGATATCTTTTTATAGATTGCATCTTCAGCAAAAGGCAGTGGTTTGTAGGAATATATGATTGGTCCATTTCTCTTATCTGGTTTGAAGTAGATTTCCCTATACTGACCAATAAATCTACCAAGTCTCTCTCCCATATCAAGCAGTCTAAACTCAGCCCATAAATCCATTAGTCCATTAGATGATGGAGTTCCAGTAAGACCAACTATTCTTTTTACCTTTGGCCTAACTTTCATCAAGGCTTTAAACCTCTTTGACCTATGAGATTTAAAAGAGGATAGTTCATCAATTACGATCATGTCGTAGTTGAATGGTAGTTCGCTCTTGTTTATTAGCCAGTCTACATTTTCCCTATTGATTAAATAGATGTCTGCTTGTTCTTCTAATGCTTTTATTCTCTCTTTTTCACTTCCTACGGCTACTGAATATTTTAAGATATCAAGGTGAGACCATTTACCTATTTCTTCCTTCCATGTATCTCTTGCAACCCTTAGTGGTGCTATGATTAAAACTTTAGAAATTTCAAAAGAATCAAAGAGTAAATCTTTTATAGCTGATAAGCTTATAACCGTCTTGCCGAGACCCATGTCCAGTAGAAGTGCTGATTCTTTGTTTTCTTTTATAAACTCAGTAGCATAGTTCTGATATTTATGTGGAGTGTATTCCAATTAGTCACCTCCGATTCTCTTTATTATTTCATCAATGTTTTCTTTTGAGTCAAGAACATAAACTTTAAAACCTAAGTTTTTAAATTGCCTAATTCTTTTTTTCTGAATTGGTCTTGGTTCTCCTCTAGGTCTTTTTGTTTCCACAAATCCAATCTTTCCTTTAGGTAGAAGTATTATCCTATCTGGTATTCCCGTCATTGAAGGAGATGTAAATTTAAGACAAAGACCTCCATGGATTTTTACCTTATCGACTAAGGCTTTTTCTATTTCGTTTTCTAGCATTGATATTTCAACCTTTCTAGTGATTGTGTGAAGGTCTCGAAAGTCTCTTCTATAACCTTTATATATATACTAATTTTAATTTTATTACTATATAAAAGTTATATATATGACCTTCGAGACTTGCACAATGCCTAAATTTACACAAAGTCACTTTTTAATTTTAACCCCTGAATCTTAATCCCGTCTCGAAGTTTCACCCTATTAAATCCATTGGATGAAAGAGCAGAATAAAAATCTGTTGTTGACCTTACATAGTCTCCAGTTCTTAAACAATAGGCTCTATATTCTTGGTAGACTTCCCCAGACTTCTCTTCAAATGATGAATCTATCTCACAACACTCATTTAAAAAATGCTTGAACCAGTTATTTGATTCCTTATATTCATCAATGGCTCTAGCTACTTTTTTAGGTAGACTGAATTTAAAATCTTCATCAATAGCTTTTTTAGCACCTTCGATTAACCACTTGAGAACTGCTCCCCCAGCCTTATCTACTAAATAATCAGTGTAGTTTTTAATATCACTAGTCCCCTCTATCTTTGCCTCAAAAGGAATTACAATAAGTCTCCTCCAAGTTCCTTCATCTAAGGCACCCACCTTTGGTAGGTGATTAGTATATAGGACAAGGGTATGAGAAGGTATGAACTTGAATGGATCTCGATATTTTTTCTCTGCTACAATTTCATCTGTAGAACAAAGCTGTTTTACATTTGAAGTATTAAGTCTTAATCCCTCTTGAAGTTCAGCTGCAATTAAAAGTCTTTTACCTCTTGTTTCTGCAAGTTCTGGTTTGGCATTTCTCTTAGAATTAACAGTAAGAATGTCTGCCGAGATTGACCCACTATATAGATTTAGAACTCTTGAGATAGTATTCCAAAAAGTGGACTTCCCATTTCTTCCATCACCATAAGCTATAATTAGAGCCTCTATATAGACCTTTCCGATTAGAGAAATCCCTGCAACTTTCTGCACGTATTCTATAAGTTCACTATCTTTTACAAAAAATGTCTCTAAGGCATCAAGCCATATATCCATATTTTCATCACTTGGATCTACAGATGCTTCTTTTGTTATATAGTCTTCTGCCTTATGGTCTCTACACTCTCCAGTTTTCAAATCTACTGTAAAAGATGGTGTATTAAGCAAGAACTCATCCGTATCAAGTTCTCTTTGGTCTATTTCTAACATTGGCTTTGATTCTTTTAAAGTTGCATGGATAGCTCTGGTGTCACCTCGTTTTACTGCATATTTCTTATATGCCTCAAGCGAAGTTAATTTATAGTATATAGATTTTTGATTTTTATCAAAAACCTCCATTGCCTTTTTCTCACTCATTGAGGCCATAATATCTCTAACCCCAGATTTCTTAATGTCTTCATCCATTTTCAAAAGTTCATTGTCTATTTCTTCTATCTGTTTTAAAACTAGATCTTGAGAATATCCTTGTGCTTTTAGTTCAGATTCCTCCCAATAAGAGTTGTTATAAACAAGAAAGCCTGTAGAAGGAGAAAATCGAATTCTGTCTTGATATTCTCTTACAAAAACTTCTGCTTGACCTATATCTGAAAATTCTGACGGTCTTAAATTTATGCCTTCAGTATATTCTTCAGGTGGAACATAATCTTCACTTGCAGCTATCTTTTTATAGAATTTACAAGCAGACCTCCATATTTGTTCCAGTTCATCATCTGGAAGTGGTGGTGAGCAAAGACTAGCTTTTTTATCAAATAATTCTCTCGCCTCACCTGTATTTCCATATCGAATTAGAACCCTACCAGCGAAATGATTCATAGTTGAATTTCTAGAGCCTTGCTGAATCAAGTCTTGAGAATTATTAAAATCCTCAAAGTCATCTTTTAAAATATCAGTTATATATTTCCTTCCCCTAACTATTTCAACCGCAGGATTCTTAACTCCAAAGAAAAACCTCGCTCCATCTAATGCATTTCCATCAAAGAAAATATAGGTCTCTGACAATCTTTCTTTGATTCCTACATATTCATCTAAATTTGTGACCTTAGGTATTGGAAAATATATGTGTATCCTTGGTCTTGCAGCTTTCCCATTTTTTTCTTTTCTATGGTTTCTGCTGTAAACTATAGCAAATTTAACTCCATCAAATATTCCCTTTAAATCATTAGCTGAAATCCAGTCATCTGGATTTTCTGAATGGTCGTTGTCTATATCCATAGGGACACATTCCGACTCTATAAAATTATCGTTAGACCTGTAGGAATTTTTATACTTAGCCATTACATGATCAAAACTCGCAGCTTTCTCAAATGACCTAACATCTACTGCATTGACCTCATTAGGATAAACACAATTTGACTCCACTCCTATTAAATTTGAGGTGTATATTTTCAATTAGGCTACCTCCTTAATATATCGAATCTCCATTTTCCTATTCTCAGCAATCTTTATTTCTTCAGCCATTCCAGCACTTATATAGTCACCAAAGACCCACACTTCTTCACATTTTCCAAGAAGGACATAATTAAAATGCATGGCAAGTCTTCTCTCACTTTCATCACTCATAAACTGAGGAAATAGTAGATTTGGCGCTATGGGAATATTTCCTTTATCCAAAGCATATCGAGAATACTTCTGTGTCTTGATTACATTATTTTCTACATCTCCAGAAAATGGACTGCAGATATATACCAAAGGATAGTATTTAGTTTTTTTCATTAGACTACCTCCATTAATCTTTCTTATAAAATTCACTTTCAAATCCATCTGCATCTAAGATAAGTCCAGGTGCCCAGCTAGGAACTATGGACATGATTTCATTTATCTCTTCGATACTAGATAAATCACTTTCTATTACAACTTCATCATGAATATGCATGACGATATTAAATCCTTTTTTCTCAAGTCTCATCATAGCCTCTGCTAAAATATCTCTGGCTATTGCTTGAACAATATTTTCTACAAATTTTCCACCATAGGATTCAATTTTGTCCCACTTATTTCCTACTACGATTCCTTCATAGACTATTGATTCTCCACCAAATCGGTTCGTCCCTATCTTTGCCTTTGGATAAGCAAGTCTTCTTTTTGAAGGAAGCTCTATAAAGAGAATCCCCTTTTCATAACTAATAACTAGGTTCTTATATCCTTCTTTACTTCTAGTCTTTACAACTCTTTTTACGACTGAATCTATGTCCCACCAAAGACTTACTATATTTGGATTAGCTTCTCGCCAGGAATCAACTATTGATTGAAGTTCATCTTCAGATAAACCCATCTCAATACCACCCATTGCTTTAAGAGCACCTAAGGCCCCTTGATAACCACAAGCTAAAGTCGCTATCTTTCCTTTTTGTCTAAGATGACCATTTACTCCATGCTTTTCAACTGGCACTCCAAACATCCTCGATGCTGTTCTACAATAGATATCTTCTCCATTTTCAAAGGCATCTAGCACCCATTGTTCTCCTGCAAGCCATGCTAGAACACGAGCCTCAATTGCTGAAAAATCTGAAATAATAAACCTAGTGCCTTCTTTTGGTATAAAGGCTGTCCTTATTAATTGGGATAAAATATCAGAGGGTGATTCATATAGAATCTCCATAGTTTCGTAATCTCTATTTTTTACAAGACTCCTAGCTAGGTCTAAGTCTTTTAGATTGTTTCTCCTTAAGTTCTGAACTTGAATAAGTCTGCCTGAATATCTTCCAGTTCTATTTGCTCCATAGAATTGGATCAGACCCCTTGCTCGATTGTCTTTTCCTTTTACATTTTTCATAGCGTCGTATTTTCTAACTGAAGACTTAGATAACTCCTGTCTAAGTTCCAAGACTTCTTTAATATGACCTTCAGCATTTTTAAGAGCAGACTCTACATCTTTTTTAGCTAAGGAATCTATATCTAAGCCTTTCTTATTTAGCCATTCTTTTAGCTGTAATGGAGAATTTGGATTTTCAAGACCAGTTAATTCTATAGCTCTGTCCATATTTTCTTCTCGTAATATTTCATCAAATTTAATAGCTGAATCAACTAAAGATTCATCAATTAAAATTCCTCTATCATTGATGTTTTGGTCTATCCAGTAGTTTTCCCATTCTGATTGGGGAATAGGAAATGCTGATAGCTTTTTCTTAATCGCCATTTCTGTTTCCACATCTCTTTGGTTATATTCCTTAAATGTAGACCACTTTTCTAAATCATGATGTGGTAGATTTCTTTTCCTCATACCATTTGTCTTAGTTGGTTTACAAGGAATAGAAAAATATCTAATAAGGGTCTTGCCTTCATTCATCTTTTGCTTATCTAGTTTCAAAACCTCCCCGACTTTCTCAAGCGATAGAGGTAGACCAAGATAGGCTGACCAAATCATAGTGCAGTACCAACCTTGAGGTTTTAGTCTCTTACCTAAAAACCTAGATAGACACACCCTTTCAAAATTTGCATTAAAGGCCCACTTTTCTACGTTTTCATCACTAAGGGCTGACAATATTTCTTCAGGAATAATCTCTCCACTTGCCAAATCCATGACCTTAACTTCTCCATCATTAATAGAATAGGCAAAGAGGAGGATTTCAAAATCCTCACTCTCGGCATATTTGTATACACCACTTTTGCCTAAGTCAACTGAAGAATAGGTCTCAAGATCTATGGACAATCTCTTCATAGCTATCACTAAGCTTTGTTAATTCTGCTAAATTATTTTTTCTATCTTCTTTTATTTGTTTTTCTATTTTTCTGATATCTCTATCTAGTTCTTTTAGTTGAGCTTGTAAAAATCCAAGCTTATACCATAAAAAGGACCAAATAGCTAAAACTATTGCTGTAATTAAATAGTCCATTTCTGCCTCCTATGCTAAGAAATCTTCGTCATCATCGTCCATGGCATCAAAGTCATCTGCTGCATTAGACCTATTTCCTAGAGGTTGACCATCTCTTAGTTTTTGAATATTTCCAAGACCTACGGCAACGCCCTTATTGCCATTTACGTTGTAGGCATAAAAATTTAGTGATACCCTTGCATAAACTCCTGAGTAGACTTCACTTCTATCAAGAATTGGCTCTACGTTTCTATCTACAATTTGAGGTGCTGTCATAGAGTTGGCATTTAAGAAGTATGCATCTGCATATGCCTCATCATCTTTTTCTGTGTCACCATCTCTTAATGGAAGTTTGATAGCTTTCTTATTTGGTTTCTTTCCATTGAATTTAGAAAGCCCTTCATCAATAGCAGCATCTACTGCTTTTTCAATTTTCTCAATTGTCTTTTGGTCGCTCTTTGGGATAATGACAGATACTGAGTATCTTTCTTTACCGCCATTGATTGACTTTGGTTCCCATCCGTTAAAATATGATAATCTAACTTCACCTGTAATTACTTTTGTTTTATTTTGCATTATTAAATCCTCCAAATTCTTCTTTCACATTTTTAATTACAACTTCTTCTCTTTTATCATTAATGTTCACTAAGGTAAGTTTGCCTTTTGGTTTTTCTAATAAGTCGCTGATATTTTCATCAAAGACTTTCTTACCTAGTAACTTAGTCATAGCTGTAATGCCAAGTAACTTCTCTTCAAAGGGATTAAATCCCAGTTCTTTTACTTTTTTTACAACTTCATCTTCATCTCGGTATTTTCTATTAGACCTACCTTCGACAAGTTTTAGGTCTTTCCACCTGTGACCTTTAAGGGCTCTTTCTAAAGCGTAAGCCTTGATATCTTTGGTCCATTGTTCTAACTCATCTAGTTTTGGGAGAATCTCTTCAATTTCTTCGTCAGATAGTTCTGGTGGTAGGATAAATTCTTCTTGTGCCAGTTTTAGATTCTCTTCTGCTCTTTTCCTGCATTTATTCTTAGCTTTGCAGAAGATGCACCATTCTCCACAAGAGAATTCCCCCTCGCCTTTATATGCTTTCTCAGCAATCTCTCGTACGGTTTCTCCCCACTCATAAAGTTCTATCTTTTTAATTTCATAAGTTGAGATATTGCATCTTCTTGGTTGATAGATGTGAAGTATTACATTTTCGATATCATAAATTCCATCAAAGAGAATTAGAGCACCAAGCCCATATAACATTAGTTGAGTATTTTCCCTAGCATCTACTAAAACTCCCTGACCATACTTTAGATCTATTACATGAAGTTCTTTTCCTCCAACAACTACACAGTCAGCAGTTCCAAAGGACTCCTTAACATAGTCTGATAGGTCAAGTCTTTCTTCCACAAAGACGGCTGGGCTTTCGTACCTACTTATTACTTCTGTCACATATGAAGCATATCCCTCAGTTAGCTCATCCATTTCCTCATCATAAAAATCTAAATCCTCTGTCGGGTCTTTAGTATCTAAACCTAATAACTTCTTTAGTTTATATTCTGCTAAGGCATGAGCCGATGTGCCTTCAAGTGCATAAGGACTAACCTCATCTTCATATTTTTCAGAAAGCCTAACGCTTGGTGGACAGTGAATCCACCTATTAGAAGATGATGCTGATAGTATTGCGTGAGCACCCATTACAACTTCTCCACGTCTGCTACCAAGTCTTTATAGTTACTTGGTTCAATCTCAGATAACTTTTTAGCTCCATACTTTTCTAAGAGTTCTCTTATCTTAGCTGTATGGCCTAATCTTGATTTGTCGGCTAGTATCTTTCTAACATCTTCAATCTCATAGGTCTTTTCTTCTTGTTTTGCCTTCTCTTCTTTAGGTAGTTCCTCATCACTTTCTAGTGCTGTTAGAAGGACACCTATACTAGATGCAAGATTCTCTGCATCTTCTTTGATTTCCATTAGTAGCTTTATTCTTGGCACTTTTTTCTCCTTTCTCTGGTTGCATTAATTCCATAGCTATCTTCTTGGCAACAATTGAGATGGCTATTAAACTTTCTGCCATCTGTTCGTTTTTTACTAAGTCCACTTTGTTCCTCCTTTCATACTCCTTGGGACATTCATTAAATTTTTGAGTAAGATTTCTCCTCTCATACTCCTTAGGACATTTGCCTTCATTTTGAGTAAGTTGTATCTCCTCATACTTCTTAGGACATCCTGTTTGTATTTGAGTAAGACTTCTTCCCTCATATTCCTTAGGACATCTAGTAAGTTTTTGAGTAATTATTTTTTCCAGGGTCTTAATTTTTCTTGAATCTTTGGTAAATGCTTATTTTTGATGTTATTAACTGTTTTTTGGGATATTCCTACTACTTCTGCGACTTCTCTTTCTTTCATTTCGTAGAGAAAAAGTAGTTTTAGAACTTTTTTATCTCTTTCAGAAAATTCACTAATGACTTCTAAGAATGCTTCTTCTAGAAGTTTGTACATTACTATGTCCTCAGTATTTTTAACGCTAGTTACTTCAAAGTCGTATTCTTCTTCAGCAACATCAAGGGATAAGGGAAGACCATATTCTTTTGTTTCGACAAAGCCTGTTTCTAAACTTCCTGCTTGGACATAGTTTCCATTTTTCTCAGCCACTGTTTTAATTCTGTCTTTATCTTGTAGTCCTTCTAAATTCTTGTAGGCTCTTTGGATTCTCTTTTTTTCTCTCCAGATTGGTTTCATATATTCTTTGTAGACTTCTTCACTAACTTCGATTTCTTTGCCATTTATTTCTAAATATCTTTTCTTTGCCATCTTTTGCCTCCTTGCAAAATCTCTAGATCCGCAAGAAGGCCATCCGTAAAAACAAAAAAGACGGCAATAGAAAACCATGGTTTGGTTTTCCGACTGCCGTCTAGCGTTCTTGCGGATATCTTTTACTTATTTAAAATTTTAATTTCGCCTTTAACTACATAGGCTATGGTTGTACTTTTACCTCGCCTGATAGTTAGCTTTTTCTTGTCTTCACTAATATCACAGACTCTTTTTCCTTCTTTGTTTCTTATTTCTATAGGATCACCTCCTTAATATAAAAATAGCCAGATGAGTTTCCTTTTGAATACTCATCCGGCTATTTGATAGTTATATTTACTTCTTTGCTCGGTATGGTTTTTTCTTATTTTTGTTTGATATTTCCAGTGTTGAGATTTTCCCACAGTGTGGACATTTAGCTTGTATCTCTATTTTCTCTAAAGGAATTCTTGATACATCAAAAAATCTTTTTTTACAGACTGGACATGCCATTTGTTCCATAATACCTCCTTATCTTTCCTTGTTAGCTTCTTTGCTAATTTCTTTCTTAAAAAAATATAGCTACGCTATATTTTAAAAACTAAATTCGTTATATAGTTCTTTTGTTAATTCAAAGTCATTAGGTGCATAGCCTAATACTTTTAATCGAACTAATGCTGCTGTTTTTGATACTTGGAATTGCTCTGATACTTTCATGATGAAATCAAATAGATAAGTTTCATCCTTAATGTGCTTATCATAACCTAGATAGTATAAATACTTTCTAATCGCTTTTTTATTCATCAAGAGACAAGAAGCAAATGTGTTTGCCTGCCATTCTATTGTATCCATAAATCCCCAGCGTTTATTTTTCTTCTTATTAACATCGCCAGTTCGACAAGCTAATGAAGCAGGCTTTTCTTCTTCATTAAAAAAAGATAGTTGGTTTGGATCTCTATAGAATACACACGGATGGATTACTCCATGTCCACATTCATGAGCTAGGGTAAATCTTCTAAACCCTTTATCTCTTGGATTGTCTAATTGTTTATCTATTAGAATAGTATTAGCTCTATCTGTAAGATATTCTAGTTCCCATTGCCCAGTTTCAACATTTGGCATTAGACTTTTCATTGTTCGTATTACTTGGTCATCATTAAAGACCATCATTCCTGCATAGCATCCGTTATGAGATAAGTAGGCATACTCAACATTAAACCCTAAATCAAATTCTGCCAGTCCCTCAATATCTACTGCTTCAAAATTTTCAATTGCAGAAGGACAATATTTATTAAGAATATTCTCGGTCAGTGTTTCAATTTGATCTAAAGTGATAAATGGAGCGCCTGAACTTGATTTGTTGAAGTTATATTGATACATGCCTACCTCTCTTTTTCAATTTCTTCAATGAATTTTATCCACTCTTCTTCTTTAACATCTAAGTCTCTAGCCTTTCTCAAAGCTACGCTTAAGCCTTTAGTCTTTAAAATATACTCTGGCAAATCAGGTGCCACCGTATTTCTTTGCTTTCCAGCTAAATCCATCATAATGGATGATTCTTCTTCATCCAAGTTTAATATTTTAGCAATTTGGTTCAACCTATCTAAGTCAAAAGAATCTCTTTTTCCTTTCTCTACATCGCTTAGATACGGTGAGGAAATATTAAGCCTGTCCGCCATATCCTTTAAGGTGATTCTTAAATCCTTTCTCTTCTGAGAAATAAAATCCCCAAAAGTCAGTTCGTGATTGTTCATGATTACCTCCTATTACTTTATTAGCTAATCTGCTAACTTGTTTATATTTTACAACTTATTAATTGATGTGTCAAGTCCTAATATCTATTCTGTTCACTCTCCGTATAAATATCTATCCTGTCTACACACCCCTACGATTTTTACTATTAATATGTTCCCACAAAGTGTTTTTCAAATAGAAAAATGGCTTTTAAGATTTCTTCTAAAATCTTAAAAGCCATTGATTTCAACAGTTTTATAGCTTGTTATTCTATTTTCTTGACATCAATACTACAGTCTCCACATGTGTTGTCTGTTGAATAGGAATACAATTTATTAACCTCGTTGCTTGACTGAGAATACAATTTATCGCCATCATTTTCCTCAACAACCTTTGCATTTTTTCTTCTGCTCTTGAATAATCGTCCGTTTTGAGAATCCTTTTTCCCTGTCTTATATATGATAGTAATCATTGCAGGATCAATTTCACCTTCATCGTTAGTTCCCCCAATGATGATTTTATCTACTATACTTTCAAATACTGCCCTATCAAATTCCTCAAGGTATTTATTGGATTCAAGTAATTTTTTAAAACCCTCAAGCCTTTTCTTCAATGCTTTTTCATCAGTCAGTGTTACCTCTAAAGTCCTCTTTTCTTCGAGCAATTTTTCCTTGCTTATGGCTATTTCATTATATTCCTCTTGATATATCTCCATACTGATTGCTTCATTAAGTCTTAATTCTACAAGGTCTTTTTCTTTCTTCAGTATTTTATCAAGTTGATTGCTTATTTTCTTCAAGTCCTTTGCTAAGCTATTATCTTTTAGCTCTTCTTCCACAGTTTTCAAGAACTCATTTGTAATTTCTACATTATTGTGGCATACCTGACGATAGCTTTCCATAAATGCTTTTTCTATGGCTTCTTCTTCAATCCCTTTACTATGCGGACAATACTTCTTTCCGTTTTTAGTGGCATTGACACACTGCCATATAACTTTTGTATATTCTGAACTCGAATGCCAATTTCTTCTTGAAAGATTATGACCGCAAAATCCACATTCAAGCATACTGCTAAAAGCATATTTTCTTGAATACTTTTCTCTTTTACCACCATTATTGGCAACAGTATTTCTGTTTTTTGACCTTCTCAATCTAATACCTTGAGCTTTTTCAAAATCTTCTTCTGAAATGATTGGCTCGTGATGATTTTCTATATAAAACTTATCCTGTTCTCCATAATTGTCCAATCTTCTCTTTGAAATAGGATCAACCGTATAGGTCTTTCCCATCATAAGATCCCCTTTATATTTTTCGTTTTTTATGATTCCTAAAACAGTTGTTTCAGTCCATCTTTTATTTCCTCTTGGCGATAAATATCCTTGTTCTTCCAGTTCTCTGGAAATTACCATACCGCCAACACCTTCAATGTATCTTCTGAAAATATATCTTACAATCTCAGCTTCTTTTTCATTGATAGAAATGCTTTTAGTTTCCGGATCATAGTCATAGCCTAAACACCCTTGAAAGCCGACCATTTCTCCTCTTTCCATCTTCATTCTCAAACCTTTTTTGACATTGGCTGAAATGTTCTCTACTTCCTGTTGAGCAACTGAACTTAAAATTGTTAAAAGCAACTCTCCGTCCATTGTTAAGGTGTTTATGTTTTCCTCTTCAAAAAAGACCGCAACATTAAACTCTTTCAACTTTCTTACATACTTTAAGGTGTCTAATGTATTTCTTGCAAATCTTGATATAGACTTTGTAATTATCATATCTATATCGCCGTTCATACAGTCATTTATTAATCTTTGAAAGTCAATTCTTCGATCAACCTGTGTTCCTGTTATCGCCTCGTCAGCATATATTCCGGCAAGAGTCCACTCTTTATTTTTCTGTATAAATTCTGTGTAATGCTCTACCTGAGAATTATAGCTATTAATCTGATCTTCAGTATCCGTACTAACTCTGCAATAAGCTGCCACTCTCTTTATTGAGCGTTGAACACACCCTGATGCAGTTCTTTTCAGTGTGGTATCACCTTTAATAACTTTAACATCCTTTTTCACTGCACTGCCTCCTTTTTGTATCTTTCTATGCAGTCTTATTATACCACACTTGCAAAACATTATAAATATAATTCTGTTGAAATGTTGTACTTTTTCATCAGTTTTAATTTTATCTTCCTGTATTCAATATCATTTAGTAAATGTTTGGAAAGCAAAATAGATAGCATAGATAATTGGAGGCTATATTTTAGTAATTCGTTATTCATTCGAAACCCTCCTTGTTAAAATTCATTTTTAAGTTTTTTGACATTGGTAGGTGCTTGGCAGCAACATAGGAATCTCACCTCCGCCTCTTATTCCAGACGAGCCGGCTTAAACTATTGAAGTATCATTATCACTACTTGTTTCAACGAACAGATTGCCACATCTGTTTTTATGTATTCTTATTTATCGCTCGCTTTCTTGTTTCCTTGATTTATCAGTATTCATAAAACCAAAATTTCTTTCAGCAGAAAGGTCATGGCGTAAGTCATAATTCTCCACAAGTAGATAAAGTCCTACCTTGGTCTATTCAGTTGTCAAGGAACAAGTGCCTATTGGCTTTTAGAGAGATTTTCTTTTAAGCAATTCTTGAAAATAATTCTTCAATTAGATTAAGAGGACAGATCTCCCTTCACTTTATACAAGGAAAATCTGCCCTCATGCACAAGGCGATTACTTCATAAATTCTTCCAATAGCACACTTAGTTTTTTAAGAATGCTATTTTTTCGCCATTGTATAGCTTGATAGCTCACTTTCTTACCTCTCGCTATGCTTGATAGCGTTTCATCATTGAAATATAATCGCTCTATGATGTCCCTTTCCTCATCGTTTAGTTTTGATATAGCATTTCTGACTGCCTCAATCATCATCTGTGTTTCAACAATCTTTGCTACATCAACGCTTTCATCAGCGATGTTATCTACAAAATTCCCATCATGATCCAAAGAGGAAAAGAAAAGCAGGTGGTTTTTTCTGTCCACCTGCTCTAAATACTTCTCGTGTTCTTTTTCTCGCCAGTAGACTTTATAAATATCTTCACTGACTTTTACCTTTTGCCCTCTGACATAAAGGTAATACTCTTTTGCCATAAAGTTTCCTCCATTTCTTTTTTGTCTATTTGTTTTTCAGACAAAAAAGGAGGACTCCTGCACATAAGCATAAAAAGTCCTCGAAAACGGAAGAAACCTGTTCTTCCAAAATGTTTTAAATTTAATTGTTTATAATAATTACTGACATCAAAAAGGTCTATTATTATTTTCTATATAAATAACAGACCCTACATAACACATAGCAATTACCTCCACTATTTAATCAAATTTTCCTTACTCGAAAAATATATATTAGAGCATTCTTTTAAAAGATCCTCTATACAACAGTTAAAAACCCAAGATAATATGCCGAAAAAATCTGAGCTATAAATATTAGTAGTAATCCACTGTTTTTGATACTTCTTTCTTTGAAAATTGCATATCCTCCACATAAAATCCCTATAATACTAAAACACCATCCAGCAATAATAATAATCATAAGTTCATGAGCAAGAATTTCATATATTGAAAACCAATGAGCCATTCCTGTAATTCCAGAAATCCCAAGCATAGCTCCACAAATATATAGATATATATGATGTCGCATACATCTCTTCCACCTTTGTAGCGTTGAAATGATGCATATAATCAGTAATGTTAAAAATAATAATGTGGTTGATATATAAGTTCCCAAGCTGAACAAAAATGCTATTTTCCCTTGTGTGTTAGTGGCAGGGATATAATCATGAGCTAATCTAAAGCTCATAGAATGTACTTTGCCGTCATTTATATTAAAAGCAAGTATTTTTTCTTCAGGACTCGCATCCTTACAAAAGAAAATGTTAGAATCTATTTGTTCGTAATATTGCTTTTTATCTTCAAATGGCATGGTAAGACAAAGACGATTTCCATCTGTCACTCTAATGGAAATCATTTGCTTTTTCCCTTGTATTTTTCCAACATTTTTCAATGCAGAGCGGGCAGGAAGATAATCTCCGCTTAACATCTTGAGATCTAAATTTTCTTTTATCTTTTTTTCATCAGCTTCTGTATATGCAATTTTTTCCATAATCTCTGAGCAAAACTCCGTCTCCATTACATTTGTCAATATTAAAATTGCTCTCTCATTTTTCGGTTCTACCCATATTTGTGTTTTGAATCCGTATGTTCCACCTTCATGTCCATGCATTTCCGGATTATTCGCATATTGCCAGAAGCCGTGAGATAAACCTGAATTTGCACCATAGGAGCGATAGGTTTCTGTAAACATTTCTTTTTTAGTATGAGGATTATTAAACAATAGATTATCTTTATCATTATTTTTAGCCAGCTCTTGTGCATAATTCAACAAATCCCCAGCTGAGCCATTCATTCCACCAGCAGGGTACATTCTTAAATACATATTCGGTTCTTTGCGGAATCCCTTTTCAAAAAAAGAATAACCGACTGCCTTTCTTGCCAAAATCGTAGGATTATCATTTTGAAATGGACCTATCGATGTATTGTTCATATCTAAAGGTTTCAAAATGTGTTCATTTACATATTCTTTGTAATTTTGACCACTCACTCTTTCTACAATAAATGCAGCTAATGCAGCGCCCCAGTTAGAATATGCGCTTACCTTGCCCGGTGAAAATACCTGTTCGGGTTGATGTGAGGACAAGACTTCGGCTAATGTAAATTCCTTATCACTTTCAAAATAGCGAAGGTTAATAAGCTGCTCCTCGAAGCCCGCCGTATGATTCATGAGATGACGCATTGTAATAGGTGTATCATAGTGTAAATTTTTCAAAAAACCTTTTGGTAGATAGTTGCGAATATCCGCATCCAAATCAATTTTTCCTTCTTCATTTAATTGCATCACACCTACCCATATAAAGGTTTTTGATATTGATCCCCATTCAAAAACTGTGTTTTCAGGATCCATAGGTATATTTTTTTCTAAATCAGCGTATCCGTAGGCTTTTGAAAACACAATTTCTCCGTGTTCAGATACAATGACACATGCACCTGGAACGCTTTTACCTATATACGCATCCGCAACTTTATCAATAACAGTTTCGTAATGTTCAGTTTCTTCCGCAGCAAAAATAAAGGAACGCGGAAATAAAACGACAAAGGCAAAAGCAATGAAACAACTCAAAATGACGATTTTTTTCATGATATCTCACCAACATTAACCTTGTTTATTTCCTGTGCAAGCTTAGTAATGCGCTTGTATTCACTAATTAGCAATATAATGGCAATCAAAATTATAACGACATCATTCAAAGGCAACGCCAGCCATACTCCGAGAACATTTTCGTTCAGAAAACGAGGTAATATCAATACTAAAGGGATTACAAGCGCAAGTTGCCTTAGTATAACCATTACTCCTGCCTGCTTTGCTTTACCGATAGCCTGAAAATAAGTGACTGTCATTATGAGCATGCCATAAGTAGGAAATATGCAGTACATAAGCCTAAAATTAGATAATCCTGAACTTACAATAACTGAATCGGTAATAAATGCAGATAATATCTGCACTGAAAAAATTTCAATTATGGCAAAGAAAAATCCGGCAAGACAAGTAGAACCTATAATAAATACATTCGTAAGTTTTTTAACCCTTATATATTCTTTTGCTCCGAAATTTGTTCCGACAGCGGGCTGCATCCCTTGACTCATTCCCCATATCGGAACAAATGCAAGCTGCATAACTCTTTGAGCGGCTCCCATAAGAGCTATTTGCTTTTCTCCGCCAAAATGCACTGCCGTATTATATACAACTGTCATTTGAACCAACATCATAATTTGCATGAGCATAGCGCTCATTCCCACGGAAAAAATTTCAGGTAATAAATCTTTTGCAGGTTTTATCCCATGAAAACGAACCACCGGACTTTTTTTCAAGAAGTATATTAAGGTGACCAAAGCTTGACTGATTTGAGAAATCACAGTTGCGATTGCAACAGCTTGCGGTCCTCGAGATGGCATAAACAGAATGAATATAGGATCTAATATAATATTTAAAATAGCACCAGCCGCCATGATTCCCATTGCAATTCCCATGCGACCCTCTGCCCTTATTACCATATTTGCACCCTGCATAAAATTTACGAATATGGAGCCGAGATATACTGTTCTTAAATAAGAAACACCCATCTCCATCACTTCACCGCCGGCACCAGATAAGCGTAAAAATTCAGGAGCAAATATGATACCGATAATCATAACTACTGATGATAAAACGATTACCAAGAAAGTTAGATTTCCTATAATCTTATCCACGGTTTCTTTATCTTTTTTTCCGATTGCCCGAGAAAGTACAGAGCCCGAACCTATCCCAAGAAGAACAGCAATCGCATTATTGATTAATACAAACGGAGATGCCGCCGAAACTGCACTCATGGCATCGGTTCCCACCATTTGCCCGACATAAATTGAATCGACAAAGGCATATAATCCTACTATCAGTTGACCCAAAATTGCCGGCAAACTAAGATGAATCATCAATTTCCAAGGATTTTCCATAAGTAATTTATCACGAACATCCATTATAAAAACCCTCCTTGTCCTTTATTTTTGCGTTTTATCGATACTTATTCTGTATTCACAGCAAGCATCCATAAATTCCTCATCATGAGTGATTACCAAAATAGTTTTTTCTTTTTCTGCAGCTTTCTTTAGTTCCCTTGCAATCAAAAACATATTTTCGGCATCCAAGCCACTGGTCGGTTCGTCAAGTATCAAAATATCTTTACCTGACAACAACGCACAGCATACTGCAAGTCTTTGTTTTTGACCTCCCGACAAGGAAGCAGGATGAGAATCTTTATATTCGTATAAACACATATCCTTAAGCAATTTTTTTGCATTTTCTAAATTCTCTGCATCATATTTTGTTCCAAGCAAAAGTTCTTTTGAAATGCTTTCTGTAAAAAATTGTGTCCCTGTGTCATTTGAACAGTAATAGGTATGTTTGCAAAGTTCTCTGTACCCTGCCTTCTCACCATGAATATAAACATTACCTTCTGTTAATTTTTCAAGTCCGCTTAAAATTAAAGCTAAACTGGTTTTTCCCGCACCATTGTTGCCTGTGATTGCAGTAACACTTTTCTCATTAGCAAAAATATCCACATTTTTTAATATTTGTTTTTTATTTTTCTTGAGAGAGAGCCTTTCTCCTTGTATTGCAATATTGTCCGTTCGGGGTGGGGCAATCTGTTTTGTAAAAGGTTTATTTATAATACGGCGAAGTCCCTTTGAAATGCGTTCCAAGTCATTCATTGTACTAAATTCTAAAGAAGAATATTCATGCTGTATCTGTCCGTCTTTCATATATAAATACCTGTCGGCAAGTTCTTCTGTCCAACTGAGACGATGCTCGGCAATCAGCAATGTGTATCCTGCTTTCTTTAACTGCATAAGGATGTTTTTCATTTGAATGATGCCGTCTTTGTCCAGATTTGCAGTCGGCTCATCAAACACAAAAACCTCCGGATGCATTGCATATACAGAAGCTACTGCTGCTCGTTGTTTTTCACCACTTGAAAGCAAATCTAAGGAAATCTTTCCTATGTTTTCCAATCTCATCTTATGAATAGCATCCTTTGTTCTTTTTTGAATTTCAAACTTTGAGAAACCGTAATTTTCACATCCAAATGCTATTTCACCCTCAAGCTCTGATGAAAAGAATTGTCTTTGAGGATCTTGAAATATGCTGCCAACAATTTTACCGATATCATAGGACGGCATCATTTCAATATCTTTTCCTGCAATTCGTATACTGCCTTTTTTTGTTCCTTTGTAATATTTTGGAGCAAGACCGTTGATAAGTCTTGTAATGGTCGTTTTTCCACATCCTGATTTTCCTGTCAAAACCACACATTCACCGGCTTTTATCACTAAATTTATATTCGTCACACCATAATTGCTATCCGCATACTGAAAGGAAACATTCTGTAAGTCGATCATATTCTCATGCCTCCTATCCATAAATAACCCGATATCAAAGCGAACCATAAAATCATGGCAAATATATCCGTTATTTCAATCTTGCTCTCATAGTAGCTGCTTCTTTTCCCCGGTGATTCCCCACCTCTTGCAATAGCTGAAACGGAAAGCTGATCTGCTATCATCAAGATTCTGACGAGTAGGGGAATCAGCACATATTCACATGTCTTTGCAGGTGCTTGCAATATCTGTTTAAGACCTGTCAAATTTCTGTTTTTCATAGATAGATACACACTCCTTAACTCCGATTTCATGGTAGGGAAGAATCTAAATACTACAAGGACACCCAAAATAACGGATGTAGGAAGGTGAATGGAACTTAGGAATGCCGAAATTTTTCCAGGCGGTGTTGTAATCAAATCCCATGATACCAAGAAAGCAGGAGAAAGATTCCAAAGCATCAGCACATAAAACTCCGAAAAAATCAGCATATGAAGTCCGAAACGTTGTATGGCGTAGAGTAAAATTCCCAATAAGATATAGAATATGCCGTAATCAAATACGATTTTCCATTTCCCTTGTATACCTAAATATAAAAAAGTGGCAATTGTAAGGATGCAGCTGAAAACGACATCTTTTCCCATATAAATGGCTATTAGTACACAAATGAATCCCCATATTTTAGTTATGACAGCAAAAGAAATTTTTCTCATTATAGAAGTCCCGTTTTTTTGAAATGTTTTCCCATAATTTTTTTTCCTGCCAGACCACCCGCAAGCCCACATATCGCCGTAAAGATAATAATGAATATAATCCATCCGGGAGTCTTATAGTAGCTGATATATGAGTCTATATAGCTTTGATCCATGCCACCGCTTTTTGCAAAGCTGTAATAGGTTTCCCAAAAGAACCAAATCGGCAGTAAATTGACACCGTTATATAAAAGACTGGCAACAGTCCACGATGCTATAATTTGTTTTGAATTCCTTTCAGAACAATCTTTCCACAAGATTGCTTCGCATATCATACCAATTGCAACAAAGTACGGTAAAAGATACCAGTTCCCCATCAACAGATAAATCATACCGACGATACTCATATAAACAAGGCTGACAAAGTGCTTCCTTACCCGACACAAAAGCAGATAATAGACAGGTGCACATAAGAACATGGTAAAACCAACTGATAAAACCATACTGACAAAATGATTGGTCATGCATACCATATTTACAATAAACTGGATGAGAATGAGAAAGAGACTCAACAGAGCAGCCGCAATGACATCTTTAATTTCCCATTTTAATGCTTTATTTTTTTTCATTTATTTTCCTCCGTAAATATTACTTTTGAGCTTTGATGATAAAGGTCGGCATCGTGCGATACCTGCGTGCCATAAAAGGATTCCAATACTTTTCCTGTAACAGTGTCTCTGTTTCAATGTTCTTAAAACCTGTTTCTCTGCATGTTTCCAAATCCCATTCCGGGCGTTTTATATAACTTAAAGGGAGTTTTTTCAATTCGTCCATCATATCTGTATCATGATAATAATCCTGAAATTTGCCGTAGCGTTTTGTTAAAATGTTTTCATCTGACTGAAAGAGCTTTGCCTGTTCCTCTCCCCAAAAAGGGAAAAGCCAATTTGCATCTAAATTCAGCATACAACCGCCGGATTTCAAAATTCTGTACCACTGCGCATAAACTTTTTTCGGATTATTAAATAGCCAAAAGGCATGTCTTGAGACCACTGCATTAAAGGTATTATCGGGAAAATCCACTAACTCTGTGTCTTTAAGCATAAAAGTGATTTTATTTGAAAATCCTAACTCCTCAGATATTTTTTCAGCTTCCTTGAGCATTGCGACATTATTGTCTATTGCAATGACATCACACCCAATTTGTGCAAGAAGCAGCGAAATAAACCCGGTTCCACATCCGACATCTAAAATTTTGTTTTTTTGACAATCTCCAAGACACCGTTCTAACAAATCTCTCCATTCCAGACCTCTTTCTTCTATTTCTTGAAGAAGAAACATTTTCATTTTTCCGGCATCCCCGGACCATTTTTCCTCAGCCCTATTCATTTAACTTTCCCCTTTCCTATTTATGAAGCAAAAGTCGCATTTTTCACCGTTCATTCCCAGTGTCTGACTTCTTTCAAATACAAATCCCTTTATATTTCCGAATACGATATGATCACACAGACAGAATATCTCACAAAGCTCTGGGCATTCAAAAAAATTGCAGGTATCCGCCCAAAGGCACTTGAGCACATCGACACGGTAGTATTCCCCGTCATCCGACAGGATTCTGCTTTTCCATATTTCATCGCCCGACATCCCTTTTTTCATAAACAAGCGGAACAGCCTGAAAAACCCGGGGATATAAAAAAATGTTTTCAAAAGCTTATGTGCCTTTTGGGCAACATAAAATGAATACTCCTTTACCAATTCTTTTGCCTCATTTTTTGAAAGCCCTTTATCTATGAAACATCGGTATAGGGCTATATTTGAAATAATGCTTCTTTTTTGCCTTTTTTTCTGTTTTTCCGTCCATGATCCTTGATTGATTTCTTTGATGAGCTGCTTCATTTTTGTTTTATGTTCCGCATCTATTTTTTTTAATATCTGTGCATTTAACTTTCCGAAGTAAAATTTTTTGTATGTCATTCCAGGCCTCCTAATTTCCATCCAATTGCATTTCCCCGAATTTCAACAAATCGTCGATAAAGTCCTTCCTGCTGTATCAGCTCCTGATGTTTTCCTCTTTGCACAATTCGTCCATTTTCAAGAACAAGAATTTGATCTGCTTCTCGAACTGTATTCAACCTGTGAGCAATCATCAGAAGCGTTTTATTTTTTGTCAGCTCTGAAATAGCCTGCTGCAATTCCCGTTCGTTTTCAGGATCGACACTTGCCGTAGCCTCATCTAAAATGACAACAGGTGCATCTTTCAAAATCGCTCGTGCGATAGAGATTCGCTGCTTCTCACCGCCGGAAAGGGTTGCACCTCCTTCTCCAATCTTTGTTTGGTATCCATCCGGAAGTGCGGATATGAAATCATGGCAGCATGCTTTCTTTGCCGCGGACACTATTTCTTCTTTTGTTGACTGCGGTTTTCCAAAAAGAATGTTATTTTCAATGGTATCTTCAAAAAGGTAAACCCTTTGAAACACAATGGAAAAATTCTTAAGAAGGCTATCGCAAGTATAGTCTTTTACATTAACGCCACCTAAAAGAATCTCACCATCTTTTACGTCCCAAAAGCGTGCAATTAAACTGCAAAGGGTCGTCTTTCCTGAGCCTGATGGTCCTACAATGGCACAGCTCGTACCTTGAGGAACAGAAAAGCTTACATCGTGCAGAATTTCCTTTTCCTCATATGCAAAGGAAATGTTTGAAACGGTTATGTCGTATGCTTTCGGGATAAGGTCTGTTCCCTTTTCATCAAGAAGGGGAATATTGGATATTGTTTCCAATCTGTCTAAAGAAGCATCCACAACTCTTGCAACGGCAGCCGTACTTCCTGCAAGCTCCACAGTCGTATAAATCATAAAGCTTGCGACAATAAGGAGCAGGCACTTTTCAGGAGTTATTTCTCCGTTCATAAGCAGGTATGGTGCAACAACAAGGATTGCGAATCTGGCAAATTTGAATATCATTTGAAAGACGGCAGCTAAGCCGGAGAAAACTTTTTCTAAAGCGATGTTTGCCTCTGCGCTTTCATTGATTGCAGCGTCTACGGATTTGTCCGAACGGTCGGCAAGTCCGAATGCCTTTATCACGGACATCCCCTGTATATATTCTAAAATGCCTGTAACAAGTCCGGCCTGTGCAGCTTGCCTGCGCGGAGAATATTTCATACCAGCTTTTTGTGTTTTTGCGTACACACAAAGGGAAAGAAAAAGCCCTATGAACATCAAAACTCCAATTTTCCATTCATAAAACAAAAGCCATATCCCTATCACTGCAGCGTGGATAAATCCTCCGGCTACCGCTTCCATGACGGTAACTGCATTGGTTTCCAGATCTCCAAGTGTTGTAGTAACTGCCGCTGTAATATCTCCAAGGCGATGCTCATTAAAATATCCCATAGGTACGCGTTTTAATTTTTCGCCAAGCTCCATGCGCCATTTGGAACACATGGAAAAGCTTCCAAGGGTTCTTTTTACAGCGGAAAGATTCGTAAATAGAATGCGTCCTGAAATACTTAAAAGCATAATCCCCAAGGCTGCCCATATTGTTTTAATCGACATGAAGCCACTTGAAAGTGATAATAGTATTCCGTTCAAAACTGCAAGCACAGCCATAATGGGAAGCATCTCAAACACGGAATTGCACATATGAAAAATAAACGATAAAATCAATCTTTTTCTTTCCATTCCGGAAAAATCCAAAAGTCGTCTGAACATCTGAATCATGCTGATACCTCCTTCATATCAAGCGTGCTGATATGTGTATTCCAAAGTTCTCTGTAAAGAACACAATTTTGGGTAAGCTCCTCATGTTTTCCTTCCGCTTCTATATTTCCTGCATTCATGACGATAATCTTATCGGCTGATGTGATAGTAGATAATCGATGTGCAATGACAATCAGCGTTTTTCCCGCTACAAGCTCGCTGATGGAGTGCTGAATTATCGACTCATTTTCAGGGTCTGTAAAGGCGGTAGCTTCATCTAAAATAACTACGGGGCTGTCTTTTAATATGGCTCTTGCAATGGCAATGCGCTGCTTTTCTCCGCCGGAAAGATTGCTTCCGCTGTCTCCGACAACGGTATCGTAGCCATTGGGAAGTGATGTAATAAAATCATGGCATGCCGCTTTTTTTGCTGCATTTTCGATTTCGCTGTTTGTAGCATCCGGCTTACCGATTCGTATATTTTCTCGTATAGAAAGATGAAACAAATAATTATCCTGTGAAACATACGCAATATGTTCCATTATCTGCGAAAGCGGTATGTTCTGCACATCGACACCGCCTATTTTCACGGTTCCGCTTCCCGCATTCCAAAAAGACGCAATGAGTCTGGCGACAGTGGATTTGCCCGATCCCGACGGTCCGACCAAAGCCGTCATTTCATTTTCATTCGCTTCAAAGGAAATGCTGTGTAAAACCTCTGTATCCTTGTAAGAGAAAGAGACGTTGGAAAATTCTATTTTTTCTCCTTTAAGCTGTACTCGTTTTTCCGGGCGTTCCATTTCTTCCGTATCCAAAAGGCTTCCGATTTCTTTTACGGTGGCATCTACCATAGCAAGGCTGTCTGTATATCGCAATGCCTGAATAAGCGGAGCAATCAAGCCCAATGATAAAATAATGCAGGATATAAAACTGCCTGCGCTTATGCTTCCGCCTATATAAAACAAACTTCCGACAGGAAGAACTCCGATTAGACTTGAGGGTGCTATTGCAATACCTGCCGCATAGTACGGATTCGTCTTTTTGAACCATTCCGATTTAGAATTTTCATTCTCCTTTACCGCCTCTGCATATTTGCGATAAGAATCGCTACTTTGATTAAAAGCCTTAACCACTTCGATTCCGCCTATATATTCAACCGTAGCGGCATCCATAGCTTTTGCGGCTTTAATAACTCTGTCATAACGCTTCTCATAATCTTTCATCATTCCCATATAACAGAGCATCCCGACAGGAAAGGTTGCAAGAGCAATAAGTGCCAGCCTCCAATCAAGGAACATGAAATAAATCAACATTAAGACAGGAATCATAATATTTGCTGTTAATTCCGGTATCATGTGAGCAAGGGGTAACTCCAGTTTTTCAACCGTATCTACAAGCATCGTTTTGAATTTTCCTGACGGGGTATCCAAGACAAATCCCATGGGCACTCGTGACAACTTTTTCGTAAGTGCAGTACGAATATTTTTTAGTATAGTAAATGCGGCTTTGTGAGACCGCACCGTAGATACAGTTGATAGACCAAGCTGCAAAAGGTACCCCAAAAGAGCAATTACTGCCATCGGCATGATTGATTTCAAGCTGTAATCGCCGGCGCATATTTGAATAATAATGCGTGAAACTGCAATATACGGGACGATTCCAAACCCTGCACCAAGAACGGCAAAAACAACCGAACTTAAAAGCAAGCCTTTACATGATCCGGCAAACTCAAATAAGCGATGCAATGTGTTTTTGTTCTTCTTATTCTTCATTTCGATCTCCTTCTGCTAAAATATATTTTTCGATATTTTTCTTTTCTTCACCTCTCAAATCGGCAATTATTTTACCGCCTGACAAAAGCAAAACTCTGGAACATATTGTTTTTATAAATTCAATGTCGTGTGTAATAATGAGCAGGATTTTTTCCTGTTCAGAAAGTCTCTCTACCATCGTTCCTACTTCCCGCATGCTTTTTAAGTCAAGCCCACTGGTCGGTTCATCGAAAATAAGAATTTCTTTATCACAAAGCAAGCTGATTGCCACTGCCAACCTCTGTTTTTGTCCTCCTGAAAGTGAAAGGGGATGTCTGTTTTTTAATTCGGAAAGAGATAAGGCCGATAAAGTTTCGTCAATAACAGACTCATCTGTTGTTTTTGTTCCGAGTGTGCATTCTGTTTCCACACAATCCGTAAAAAGTTGATGTCCGACATCCTGCATCACCATGTAAGATTTTTTAATACGCGCTTTTGCAGACAAACTCCTGCCGTCTACAAAAATATTTCCCGATTTTTGTTTTATCAGTCCGCATATCGTGCGTGCCAGTGTCGTTTTTCCTGTTCCGTTTGCGCCGGTAATTGCGACGATCTCTCCACCATTTGCGGTAAAAGAGATGTTTTGCAAGATAATCTTTTCACCATATTTGACATGAATATCTTTCAGCTCTAAGGTGTGTTGGGAAAATTTTTTATCATTGGTATTTGTTTTGATTTCAGAAAGATTTCGACACCTGAGCCCCATATTTTGTATTTGTTCAAGCGGGAGCTCGCAAAAATCCTGTATACTCATATCCTTAAAAATCTGACCCTCCTGCATTAAGATGACCCTGTCTGCAACATCTGTTAAATACCACAAGCGATGTTCTGCAATGATAATCGTTTTCCCTTGTTGTTTTATTTTTTCTATCAGTTTTTTCAGTTCAAGCACGGAATGAAAATCCAGATTTGAGGACGGTTCATCCAATACAAAAATATCCGGATTCGTGGCATACACAGACGCAAATGCAATTTTTTGTTTTTCCCCTCCGGAAAGTTCAAAAATGCTGCATCCTTTTAATTTTTCTATATGCAAATCTTTAGTAATCCTTTCAAGCTGCTGTTTTAATTCTTTCATCTCCAGCATTCTGTTTTCCAGTCCGAAAACAATTTCACTATCTGTATCTGTGTTGAAAAATTGTGTTCTCGGATTTTGAAAAACCGTGCCGACACTATCGGAAAGAGTTGAAATTTCGGTCTCGGCAACATTCATTCCTTTTACAGTTACTTTGCCTGAAAGTTTTCCTTCAAAAAAATGAGGAATCAGCCCGTTTACCAATCTGGTAAGAGTCGTTTTTCCGCATCCTGATGCACCGCACAAGAGAACACATTGTCCTTTTGGAATATTTAAGTGTAATTCCCGTAAAGAAGCTTTTTCCATATCCTTGTAGGAAAAAGAAAGTTTTATAAATTCAATCAAGGGAATACACCTCCTCGTAAAAAATCAAAAAATATCATGCAAATAATCCCTATATAGATTGTTACAATCAGAGCATCATGGATTGAAAAACAAACTTTTTCCATACAGCTGCGCCTTCCGACATGATCTATTCCTCTTGTAATTGCGGCTTGTGTGATTTCATCAGAGATTTTAGAAGCAGATACCAGCATGGGTACATATACATACTCCATTATTTTGACCGGATGGCGTAAAAATCCTGTAAAAGAAGCGGTTATCCCTCGAAGAGCCATGGCGTCCTTAATATAGTTCCATTCCTCAGCCATTGTCGGAAAGTATCGCAATGTAACAGAAAGTGCAATAGTGAAACCTTTAGGCAAATGCAATCGACTGAATGCAGCTAAAAAAGCACTGACCTTTGTAGTTTGTATTAAAAATGTGCCGAGCATAAAACAAGGAATAAGTTTTCTTATATAGACATCAAACATATATATGATGCCTCCGATCGTAACAGGTAATTTTGATATAACAAAAAGCTGTACCATCAATAACACAATAAAGAGAATTCCGTATTTTGAAGCAGTACGGAACTCTTTCGCCTGTAAGAGCAATAATATAGGGATTGCTGTAAAAAGGCATTCTATAACGATACTTTCATTCAGAAACACGGAAATACTTGTTATTGATAAAATCAGCAGCTTTGTTCTGGGATCTAAAGCCATTTATATAATCCCCACTTTTTCAAAATGTTTTTTCAATAATTTTTTACCTATAAGGCCTCCGATTATGGCACAAATAATTGTCCCCAAAATCATTAAGGGGATAACCCACCAATTTATTCTAATAGCATTGATGATTCCTTCAAAAGAAGAAACATCTCCTTTTCTACGCATGAATTCATCAAACTGTGCAGGCATGATAGCCATGGGAATATAGGCTCCCATTGGAGACAGCGCAAACACGCAATAGGCAAGTAAATTTCTTCTGAATGATTTGAAATTTCCTGATTGGCAAATAAAGTCCGCAATAAATCCAAATACGATGAAAAATACCGACATCATCCAAAACATACCGGTAACAAATAACAAGATTCCGGCAAGTATACCAAGTATGGAAAGTGATCCGCGCTTCGGTATTTTAGCGGTGTATAACATAAAAACACTGCCCGCAAATAAAGCTACTATCATCGGCATAAACGGAAAAGTGACAGGTGTCATTTGTGCGATACCGCCTATAACAAATGCAATAACAAAATAAATAAGTGAAAAAACGCCTATGGAAATATAATCTCTTGTTAGTAATATATTTTCTCTATTTTTCATAATAATCTATATCCTTTCTAAATATAGTTGTTAGCCTTTGCTAACCTTGCGTGAAAATTTTACGCTTTATTTAAACCTTAAAAGTCCATCCCATCCCGAATTAAAAAAAACTGCAAGCTCTTTAACATATTTAATGGCTTGTTCTCTTGTCATATCATGCACAATCGTTTCAAAAACAGCTGTAAAATATGCACTGGTAATCATGTGATGTAAATCATGACTGACGTTTCCTGCCATTTTGCCTTTTTCTTTAAGAATAGCGTAATATTTTTCCGTACGGGATACTTCCAATTCTACAAGTTCATGAATATAATCTTCGTATTTTGTGCCTTCAGAACAGCAAATTACAAGCTTGAATTCTTCAAAATAATCATAAATATAATTCACAAAATGCAAAAGATATTTTGTAGACAGCTCTCTGCTTTCTAAAGTTTTATTTTCTGGAATTAAATCAAAATGTGCATCTTGTGCAGCTTTGAACTGTTCTATTAACCCATCAGCTACATCAGAAACAATAGCTTCAAATAAGGCCGCTTTATTAGGATAGTAACCATAAAAAGCACCTTTCGTAAATCCTGCTTCCTCGACAATTATTCTAAGTGAAGCATCCTTAAATCCTTTTTTTAAAAATTCTTTCTTGCCGACTGCCAATATTTTCTTTTGAGTCTCAGAAATAGTCATTTAAACACCTCCATCAACAATATACCATCGGTATATACTATCAGTATATACCGATGGTATATTGTTGTCAATAGTTTTTTTACATTCATAATAATATTCACATTTTTTCAATTTCCTGTTTGAAATTTACTCTAAAAATTAAATCATACGAGAACAAATTAAACTTATAATGCTAATGTTATCTTTAATCCAGAACTTTTTGAGCCTTAAAACAAAGAAATGTTTATTATGAATGTAAACTATTGCAAAATAATAAAGAATTACAAAAGTCCTTCGATTGGAATTATTCACCATATAAATCAACAAATCTGCGTTCTTCTATGGAGAGAAATATTTTAAAATTAATACAAAACCTATGATATAAATACAGCTAAAGGAATTGATTTATGGTATAATACAAATGTAATACTTAATAAAAGCTTAACGCTTGCTACCCTAATCATTCTTTTGTAGCAAGCACAGTAAGTGTACGGACACTTACGGAAAATTGACGAAGCAGCCCTTGGGGATCTGCTTCTTTTTTTATCAATTTTTAGCTTGTTAGGGAGAACCCTAAGACCCCGAAATACACTAAAAGGAGGAACTAACTATGGCAAATAGAATAAGAAACGAAAGACTTGAAATTAAACTAACTGAAGAAGAAAAGGCTCTTTTTGAAGAGAAAAGAAAACTTTCAAAGTGTAGAAACATGAGCCATTTCATCCGCAAATGCGTTTTGGAAAAGGAAATTTATCAAGTAGATTTAGAGCCTTTCAGAGATTTACAAGGCTTACTTTCTAATGCAACAAACAACATCAATCAGATTGCAAAGCGAGTAAATTCGACAGGTGTAATCTACAAAGAGGACGTCAGTAATATAAAAAAAGAGATTGAACATTTCTCAAAAGAGCTGTGGCAAATTCATTCACTACTTCTGAAAAGAACATCTGAAACGGAAGGTGAATAATAATGGCTATTACAAAAATACACCCAATAAAATCGACTCTTAATCTTGCTATCGACTACATTGTAAATGGAGATAAAACAGACGAGCAGCTTTTAGTAAGCACTCATAAATGCCACGAATCAACTGCTCACACTCAGTTTTTAAGGACACGAAATGACGCAGGAACAAAAGGAACCGTTCTTGCAAGACATCTCATTCAATCATTTTTACCGGGAGAAACAAGCCCTGAATTAGCTCACCAGATTGGTATGGAGCTGTGTAAAAAGATACTCAAAGATGAGTACGAATTTGTCTTATCTACTCACGTAGATAAGGGGCATATCCACAATCACATCATCTTCAATAATGTAAATATGGTAACAGGTAGGTGCTACCAGTCTAACAAGAAAAGCTACCACCAAATCCGTTATCAGAGTGATAAACTCTGCAAAGAAAATAGCCTATCTGTCATTGACGAGTTTTACGAAAGCTATAAGAAAAAATATAAGATTAACGGTAAATCTTGGTATGAAAACGAACAGGCAAAGCATGGCACTTCTTGGAAAAGTAGACTTCAATTTGACATTGACAGAATGATAAAACAGTCTAAGGACTGGGACGAATTTTTAAAGAAGATGGCTGATCTTGGCTATGAAATCAAATACGGTAAGCACATTGCTTTTAAGCCAAAAGATAAAGCGAGATTTACAAGGGCTAAAACAATTGGAGAAGATTATACCGAAGAAAGATTAAAAGAACGAATTGCAGAAAGAGAGTATATCCAGACTCCTGCCGTCAAAAAACGCATCGGTAATGTTATTGACATGAACACCAATGCAAAGGTAAAGGAAAGCAAAGGCTACGAATATTGGGCAACCAAACATAACCTTCATACAATGGCTGACTCTGTTATTTATATCAGAGAACATGGCATTAAATCCGTTAAACAGCTTGACGAGTATATTCAAACAGCAGCTGATAAAAGGCAAAATATACAAGAGAAAATCAAGGCTATTGATAAAGAAATGCAGGAACTTTCTGGCACTATGGAACAAATTCATACAGTAAAAAAATACAGGCAATACTACAAAGAATATAAGGCTAATCCGTCTGATAAGGCATTTTTTGAAGAGTACAAAGCTCAGATTACCCTATATGAAAATGCTCTCTCAGAGCTTAAAAAATCCTATTCCAAGCTCCCAAATTCAAAGGATATTTTAGCTGAGCTTGATAAATTACAAGAAAAGAAGAATACCCTTATGCAGAAGTATTCTTCCTCAAAATCGACTATGGACGAGCTTTACAAGATACGAAAAAATTATGGAATTTATATGGGTAAGGAGATGGAGAGATAGAGCTTCATCTCCTTTTTTCGCAAATAAAAAAAAAGAGTCGGTGCAGTCCCAAGACCACACCGACCATAAGTTTATCTCTCAGCTTCTTTTGATGTTTCTTTCTTTTCTTTAGGCTTTTCCTTATTTTCAGCCTGATATTTTTTGATAGCTCCAAGCACAGACTCTTTCTTTTCATCTCGACCTTTCATCTGTTCTTTTGCCTTTAAGAGCTTTGAAGAAAGTATCCTGATGTTAGTATGTTCCTTGCCGTTATCGTCAACGGAAGTTCTAATCTGTCCAAAGAGTTTTACAAAATCTCCCTGCTTAAAGTCTTTTGGAATATCACCCTTTTCTCCATAAGCGGAGCAATTGTGATATACCTTATTTCCATCATCATCTTTAGAAACAACAGAGAAATTTGCCACCTTAAAGGCTTCTCCGTTCTTATTTTCCCTTTCAACTACATCGATCTTTCCTACAATATTTCCAACGATATTGACAAGATTATCTTTCTCCTCTTGAACATAAGGAAGATCTTTAATCTGCCCCTGTTCTCTTAAATCTTCAATCATGTAATCAAATTCCTCATGCAGTAAATTAAGGCTGTCATTGTCCATATAAGCCTCATAGAGCTTATCCAAAGCACTTTCATCGTTGATACCTTTTTCCATGCTGATAACCGCCTTAACAAAGTCCTTGTGATTATCATTTACCATATCTTCTATCTGATTTCTCATTGTTTTGTAATCCATGTTTTATCTCCTTTCATGGCAAAAGGGAGGTTTCCCTCCCTTATCGTACATATTCCTGTTCTTTTGCAGTTTGTTTTTCTTCTGTTTTACTTTCTTCCTGATAGGCTCTAATTTGTCCTAAAATAGACGGCTTATCCTCTGTTTTCTGTGTTGCTTCCTCTTTGGTATGCAAATTATCTTCAACATCATAGGTTGACTCAAAATAATCGCTGTCCTTAAAGTCATTGTCATATCTGTCAGCAATTCCATCATTATCAAGGTCTTTAGAAAGTGGATCATAGAAGTTACCTTCATCATCAATTTCAAGTCCCATTGCTTGCTTTAATTCTTCTTCATTTACCGAAACAAAGGTAGTAAACTCTCCATTTTCCATTTCAAATTTTATGACATCAAGTGCCTTTTCAACACTTCCATTTTCCTTTACATAATCATAATGACTTACTACAACATCATTTACATATTGAGTTGCTGTATAATTCTCAAGGTCTAACTCAAACTGTATACCATGTCTTTCATCCGGTGTATCAGTATAAGCAATTCCTATGTGCTTTAAATCAGGATATAGAGCGTCAAACTCATCATAACTATTATTTTCTTCATACTCTCTGTTGCAGAAGTCAATGATGGCTCGTTTTACATCTTCTACAAGGGGATTATCATTTCTCTTTTCTTCCACTTCTCCCATATCAAGGAGCTTATTCAGTTCTGCCAAGCGAAGCACCTTATTCTTTAGTTCATCAGCTTTTTCAAAAGGCTTTTGTAATTCCTCTTTGGCATTTTCAAGCTGTTCTTTTGTGCTGAAGATCTTTTCTTCAAGCCTCTTTAATTTCTCAGGCATTTTCTCAAGAGCATTATCAAGCCTTGTTATATTACCGTCCGCACTCGTTCCAAGCTCTCCTGAATGCTTTGCAGCACCGTTTAAGCTGAAGTTATGCTCATTGGTGAAGAAGTTGTAACTTACTTCTAAATCCATGTTTCTATACTTACCGATAACCTTGCTTTCATTGATTTTCACTTTAGAAATAGCTTCAAGCAACTTTTCTCCGGCTAATTTCTTATCGGTAATCTTTTCTCCTGCAATGGTAATGGAAGTAAACTTTTCCTCGCCTTCCGCTTTAAGCTCTACATCGGATATATCTTTCTTAACAGCTTCTATGAGCTTTTCCGTTCTTGCGATTTCTTCAGGATAATTTTTCGCCACCTTATCCTCTAATCTGTAACGGTTAGACTTATAGTTTGCTTCAAGCATTTTAAGTTTTGTAACCTCATTATCCAAGTCCATCTTCTCTTTAATCTTCGGATCACCTGTGGCAAGAGCTTTAATCTCTGCATAGTTTAATGAACTTTCGTCCATATCTTCCGCCACACGAACAGGAGTCTTTGAAGTCATAATCTGAGAAATGAACTTCTGCTTATTC
>NZ_JBBKBD010000015.1:0-45019 GCF_037890055.1 Lagierella sp. ICN-221743
ATAATATAAGACCATCTAAAGATGCAAAAGAATACTATCTTATACAGGAAGGAAGTTGTGAGGGAGAACTTATAGGAGGAAACCTTTGCACACTGAATCTTTTGCAAGGAACAAAATTTATGCCTAACTTAAAGAACAAGATATTATTTTTGGAAGATGATAATATTATGGGGAATTATTTCGCTGCCGAGTTCGAAAGAAATTTGCAATCTTTAATTCAAATCTTAAAATTTAATGGAGTAAAAGGAATATTATTTGGGCGATTTGATGATAGTTGTAAAATAGATATAAATGTAATTCAAAGAATAGTATCAACTAAAAAACAACTTAAAAATATACCTATTGTATTTAATGTTGATTTTGGACACGTATTCCCCTTTGCAACATTTCCAATAGGTGGACTAGTAAGGGTGAATGCAACAGAAACTTCCATTTTATTGGAGGTAGTGAAGCATTAGTTAATAATCTCTAAAGGCATATAGAACACTTCTATCAACCATTAAAAGAGAAAAGTTAACCAAAGAGGGAGATGTTATAAATGAAAATGGAAGTTAGAAGGGTTTTAACAAAAGATGCTGATGATATAGATGGTATTATGTAAATGATGGAGAAAAACTTCCTTAGATTCCTACAAAAAACTTAAAAAATTACAACATAAAGTCTAGATTTATTGGTGAAAAAATAGAAGAAATTCTTAATAGCGATAAAATTATACATATTATCAATGCAGAGAATGTATTTTGAATAGAGGATGATGTTAATAATTTAATAAAGTAATCAAATATTAGTCTTCCAGATATAATTGTTTGATTTTCTATCCACAGGTACAGGTAAGTCATATGTTATATATGGAATAGCTCAGATTTTATTATCGGAAAAACTAGTAAAAAGGGTATTAGTTTTATGTCCTTCATTAACAATTGAAAAAGGGTTGACAGAAAAATTTGAAGATTTAGTTTCAAATCCAGAATTAAGGAATGCAATACCTGAAGAATCCAAAAATATACTACCTAGGATAATAAATGCAAATTCAACAATAATAGAAGGAGATATATGTATAGAAAATATACATGCAGTATATGAATCTACTGGATCTTCTATAAAAGATAGTTTTAAAAATGGAGGTGAAGATACACTTGTTTTAAACGATGAATCTCACCATATTTTTAATAAAACAAACGAAAAAGATATAAAAAAATGGAAAGCATTTCTTTTAAATGAAACTTATAATTTTAGATATATACTTGGATTTACAGGCACTGCATATATAGATGACGAATATTTTAATGATGTTATATACAGGTATTCGCTAAGAAGTGCTATAGATGATAAAGTTGTAAAATCTATAGATTATGTTCAGAAAGATGATGTTTCTAGAGATAGAGAATACAAATTTCAAAAAATTCATAAAAATCATGAAAATAATAAGATAAAATACAGTAAAATTAAGCCCATTTCAATTTTAATTACAAAGGATATTAGAAGTGCAAAGAATCTATATGAAGATTTTATTGATTTTTTATGTGATTTTGAACAAATAAACAGAGAAAAAGCTGAAAGAAAAGTTCTTATAGTAACATCTGATAAAAAGCATAAGGCAAATCTAAAAATGTTAGATTTTGTAGATGAGAAAGAAAATTCTTTTGAATGGATAATTTCGGTTAGTATGCTTACAGAAGGATGGGATGTTAAAAATGTATTTCAAATTGTGCCATGGGAAGATAGAGCCTTTAATTCTAAGCTATTAATTGCTCAAGTGTTAGGAAGAGGTCTTAGAATCCCACCTGAATATTCTACTCCTCAACCTTCAATTATAGTATTTAATCACGATAGTTGGAGTAAAAATATAAAATCTTTAGTTAATGAAGTTCTTGAAATAGAAACGAAAATAATAAGTACTGTAAAATTTGAGGGAGATAGGAATAAATATAATTTTTCAGTTAAAAATTTGCTGTACGATAAAGAGGAAAAAGAAGTTAATACGGAATCTAAGCAATTAAATTATAAAAAATCTTGGAATCAAGGTATAAAACTTAAAAGTCAAATTTTATCCTCAAAAAAAGAAACAGAATATGAAAATTTATTAACGGGTAAAAATACCAATATTAAATATGACATAAAGTTGAGAACTAAAACTGTAGATGAAGTTTTAGATAAGATATACCATGAATTTAGGTTAAGAGACTGGGAAACGGAAATACTAGGTCTTGGAGATGAAGTTTATTCAAAAGATAATTTACCCCCTAGAGAAAAGTTGAAAGAAATTATTAAAAATTCTATGCAAAATGCAGGTATAGAAGGAGATATCTTAATAGAAGAAAATGCGAATAAAATATTTACTGCATTTTCAACATTATTTAGATCAAGAAGTAAAACTGTAATAAATTCTATCAAATCAACTGATTTTATTGAGGTTAACACAAATGATATAAGAGATGAAACAAGAGGAATATTATCATTTAGAACGGATTCAATGCTTTTTTATTCAGATAGATATAAAGACGAAATCTCAAATGAAGAACAGAGGGAAATAATAGAAAAATTTTTAGAAGATGATAACTTGCCAAGAAAGGCTTGCAATGAAATAAATTTTTTTGATTTTAAAACACCCCTAAATCTAGTAATATCAACAAGAGATCCAGAATATAAATTTATAAAAAAATATCTTACAGATAATAAAAATGCTCAGAAAATAGATGCTTGGATTAAATCAAGAGATATGGGATTTTATAGTATAGAGTACTCATATAAAATGAATTCTCATACAAAAATTGCAAATTTTAATCCTGATTTTATACTAAAATTAAAAAGTGATGAAGATATTTACGTTGTTATTGAAATTAAAGATAATAAAGATGATTCTGCTGAAAATAAAGGTAAAAATAGAGCGGCAAGAGAACATTTTAAGTTGTTAAATGAAAAGTTAGAAGCGTCTGGAATCAAAGAAAAGTATCTTTTTCATTTTCTAAGTCCAAATGATTATGAAATATTTTTTGAATATTTAAGAAATGACAAACTAGATACTTTTGTAAGTGAATTGGATAATTTGCTTGATGAGATATAGAAGTAGAGAAGGTTTACCTCTCTACTTCCTTTCCATAATAATTTTCATAGTTTTTCCTATATTGAACAAGGTCAGAAAATTGTTCTTTATTTAAAGAATACTCTTGCATAAGGGTGTTCTTTTTTTCTTGCAATTTATCGAGATTTGATAGTATTTCTTTTGTTTTTGGAAGCTTTTTATAGTTTTCTAAAATTTCTTTAGCAGCTATTTTGTAGACGGAAAGTTCACTATAATACTCATCTACAAATTGCTTGTCTTCAGGATTTTTCTTATGGTATTTATAGATTTCACGATACTTATTTATAGTATTTATATTTTCCATATCTTGAGATAAACTCTTCATTTCAGTTTCAATCTTCTTTATTTTATCCAACAAGTCTTGTCTATCATCAGCAGATTTTTTGATTAGATCATCTAGTTGAGTGATTGAATTAATTCCTTGTTCTCTAAGTTTAATTATTGAATCAGCCATTGTTTTGATATTGTGTTTTCTTGCCCAAACTTCGTAACCTTTAGAGGATTGTGCTTTTTCATTAGTAGATATATCAATAACATTTCCTACTCGTTTTTTAATAGGATTAGCTTTATTTTTGATAGCTAAATCTATTCTTTCTTTGATTTTTTCTTCAGTATAATCTTCTCCGATAGTCTTCGATCTTGTAAATCTTTGCTTATCTTTATGACGAAAAGCAATGTGTTTACAAAACTTAATTTCATAATCAAGAGACTTCATATTTTCTAAAAACTCTTCCCACGTTTTAGACTTATTAATCATTCTATCTATATCAAATTGCAGTTTAGACTTCCAAGAATTTCCTTTCTTATTTTGGTCATATTCGTACCAAGACTTACCAGCAGTTTTATATTTTCTTTTGTAAGCTTCATAGTATTCATCAATGACTGTAAGCTTATTTTCTTTACATAATTCGTCACTTTGATACCTGATTTTGTGGTAAGATTTTTTGTTAGATTGGTAGCATTTACCAGTCTTGTAATTAACATTATTAAAAATAATATGGTTATGGATATGCCCTCTATCTACATGAGTTGCAAGAACAAATTCATAATCTTCTTTTAAAATTTTCTTACATAATTCCATTCCAATTTCGTGAGCTTTTATAGGATCAACCTCTCCTGGTAGAAAAGATTGGATTAAATGTCTAGCCAAAACTGTACCATTAGTATCATTGTCTTCTCGTGTTTTCATAAATTGAATATGGGCAGTAGATGGATGACATTTGAATGAAGATACCAAGACTTTTTCATCAGTTTTTTCACTCTTAGTTATATAATCTATTGCCAAATTAAGAGTTGACTTTATAGGATGTATTTTTGTAATTGCCATACTATTCATCAGAACTTTCTTTTGATTTATTAAGAAGTAGGGAATGGATCTGCCATATTTCTCTTGATAATTTTTCTATTTGATTATTCATTGATTCGATTTCATTTTTGTAAATAACACCAGTTGTATTAGTTGCTTTTGCAATCTGGTTTATATTATTTGTTGCATTTGAAAGCAGCCATTGTAGGTTTCTAAATGGTTCTAAGTCAACTACATAAATTTCTTTTTCCAATACGCATTTTCTAAGAAAGTGGGACATAGTTTTACAATTAGCAAGTTTCATTTTCTTTTCAAAAACTTCTTTTTCTTCATCTGTTAAATATATTTTTAGTTGATTATTTCTTTTTCTATTATCCATAGTAGATCTCCTTATCATAAATTATTGGGGTTTTAGGGTTCTCCCTAACAAGGTAAAATTGATAAAAAAAGAAGCAGTCCATAAAGGTTCTGCTTCATCAATTTTTCGTAAGTGGGTACTCACTTACTGTGCTTGCTATTAAAGTTATAAGCGTTAAGCGTGTATTAAGTTATTCTTCTAGTTTTTTAGTATCATCTTCTAATTCCAAGAATTTATCAAAATCACTTTTGTAGAGTCTATCTTGTGTAACTCTATATTTTTCAAATTCACTCTCTGCGTGTTTTTTAGCAAGAGCTGCAGACACTTTTCCTGCATCGTTTAAGATTTCTTTATCCCATAATTGTAAAAATCCATTTAATCTTTTTTCCCAATCTTCCATAGTCATAGGGATATGTCTTTCTGCTTGCAGTTCTGCCATGTCCAAATATGATGAAACAATTCTTTGCATTTGATTTAATTCTTCTTCATTTAGATAATTTTTTGCAACTACTACATCATATTTATGAATTTTTGAATTTGGAGAGCCTTCCCAAGTAGTAAGTCCCATATTTTTAGTTTTGTGATTGGCTCTATCTACAATTAATTCAGCTGCAGTTTTCCCATGAATTGCGTAGTGTAATTTGTTTTGAATAGCGGCAAAAAATCTTTTTGTTGCTTTTGCAGATGGATCATAGTCTAAAGAAGTGGCATAAATATCTGTGATTTTTTGATAGAATCTTCTTTCAGATAATCGAATCTCACGAATTTTTACAAGTAATTTTTCGAAATAATCCTTGGTAAGTTTTGTGCCAGAATTTTTGAGTCTTTCATCATCCACTGCCCAACCTTTAATTGTAAAATCTTTTACAATTTGGTTTGCCCACTTTCTAAATTGGACGGCACGTTCGTTATTTACTTTAAACCCTACTGCAATAATTGCTTGTAGGTTGTAGTGTTTTGTTTCTCTTGAAACATTTCTAGAACCTTCTTTTTGAACTATTAAGAAATTCTTAATAGTTGCTTCTTCTTGTAATTCATTGTCGTCAAATATTTTTTTTAAGTGCTGATTTATTGCTGCAGTGCTGACATCATAAAGAGCAGCCATCATCTTTTGAGTTAGCCAAATATTCTCATCTTCATATCTAATTTCGATAGCTTCTTGATCATCACCATTTGCTGCAATAAAAGTCAAGTATTCAGCAGCAGATGACCTAATTTGAAGTTCTTTTTTTTTCTGATTTTCGTCTTTATTTTTATCCATTTCTTTACTCATAATTTCCTCCAAATATAAATTTCATTCTACCTTTAAACACTGGAATACTAATCAAGAATACAATTACATAATGTATAAAGGAATTTATCATCATACTGTTTGTTATTGGTAATTGATGATAAGTTTGACCTATTATTTTAAAAGCGACTAGAGTGTTTGTTATAAAATCTAGTGCCAACCATAGGGCAACTGCTGATCCTATGAAAGCAATTATATAGTTTAAAAGTTTACTGATTTTTGGTAGCTTTTGATTTATTAAAACTAGCAATATCCCATAAATTATTACTACTGTAATTGAAAGGGGAATAGCTAATTTGTTATCTAATTTATCTTTTATGGATATATAAAATCCTAAACCTACAACTATAAAATCAATCAAAAATGCTGAGATTTTTACAGAGTATGTAGTGATGAGATAGTAGAAAACTATTCCAGAAAGGATTAATAAAAAATATCCTGCAATAAAAATTCCCATAGAGTCTCCTAATAATAATCATCATGTTCAGGACGATAGTTTTTAAGAAAATCTCCCTGAGGTATATTAACATTAACTGGTTTATTAAACTTGCCCATTTTTGCTAACTCAGAAATTTTTAGATTTAGTAAATTTATATCTACACCTAATTGTCCAGCGATTTCATAATCACAAACTTGATCATTGATATTATCTAGGATATCTTCATCACTTATTAATAAATGAGCTGCAAAAATATTAGCTTCAGTTTCAAATTTATTTGTAGGGTTTAGCACTGTTTGGTCATGAAAAGCTCCTCCACTCATACAATAATCTCTGTGAAGTTGATCGTGACCTAATTCATGTGCTAATATAGTTTTTCTATTAAAATTTGTGTTGCTACTGATAAAAATAAATCTGTTCCTTTGGATATAGTGGTACATTCCTAAAAGTATTTTTGTTTCAGGTAGATATACCAGGTTAATATTCAAAGCTTCTATTAATTCGATAGGATCTCGTGTCTTATATTTTTTTATAAGTCTATTAACCCTATCATATATATAGCGATTCATGCTCATAAAATCACCTAATCTTTTTTCTTACGACCGTATTTCTTGTTTTCTCTTTTAGCCTCCCAATAAGCACGAGTAATAGCTTCAAAAGCAGCATCTTTATCTTCGTCAGAAATTTCTCCACCAGCAAATAAAGAGCTTAGACCTTCTGTTAATGCTCTAGCTTTTTCTAATTCTCTTTTACCACCCATGTTATAAACTCGATTTAAAAACTCGTCACTTTCTTCTAGAAGATAATTGTAATCACAGTCCATAACTTCAGCTATTTTTTTGTAAACCTCGACATCTCTTGGGTATCTTTCTCCGTCTTCATAATGTACAAGAGTTCTTGTACTTATTCCTATCATTTTTGCAAAGTCTGCTTGACTTAACTTTTCTTTTTCACGAAATTCCTTTAATCTATCCGCAAAAGCCATAATTTTAACCTCCTGTACTAATGTGCATTTATAACTTTTAATACGAACAATGGTGCTTGAATTATTTTTCGATTTGAGATATAATACAAACTGAACTTATATTCATATTATAGCACAAACATTCAAGTTTGCAAATAAGTTGTATTGGGGTGATTAGATTGAGAATAAGTAAAACTTTAAAGAATATAATGAACTTGTATGCAGATAGCAACTTGAAATTTGAAGAAATTAGTTCAGCTGCAAAACTTATTTTAAGTTTATATAGACAAGTTACTTGGGCAGTAGATAGCAGGGCAAATTTTATGATGTTTGAGAGTAAAGAAAACTATGGGTCAACTTCAGAATCTGCTTACTTGTATCTTTCTACATTTGCTCCAGAAAGAGTTGAAGAAAAGTTTAATAATAGAGTTTCCAATGTAATGGATAGTAAACTTATGCTTTTAATAATTTATGATGCCTGTGTTAGGCTAAAAGTTTATCCAGAATATGGAGAAATCTATCATAAGATTATTTATAACTACTACATTTCTGAAAAAAAGATTACTGATAAAGCTTGTATGAGAAGTGTATCTTTAGAGAGAACTGTTTATTACCAAAGAAAAAAGGAAGCAATTGCATTGGTTGGTGTAATAATTTGGGGATATACTTTACCGACTGCTATTAGCCAGCTTGAAGACGGTCGTAGCATTGAAGAAATAATGAACATCTAAGAAATTAATTTATTACGAACTTATTGCGTACTATTTCCGAATGAAAAAAGTACCATATACGAATTTTATGTGTACTTAAGTGCATATATAATATCCATGATGGGTGATCTGCACCTAAATTTAATATTGGCATTTATTGACTGAAAGAATTTATTTTCTTTCGGTCTTTTTTTATGCCCAGGAGAATGTATGCAAAGAATTAGAAGCCCTCCTTGTGTGAATTTCATTTTTAAACAAAAGAAATTCATGTCAACAAGGAGGAAAAATTAATGGACAAAGAATATTATTTATTTGTAGAAGGAAAGAAAGTAGTTGTTAGCAAGGAAGTGTACCTTGCTTATCATAGTGAATTGAATAAAGAGAAATATCAAACGAGAAGAGACAGGTTAAATAACTGTTTCTTTTTTTGTTCCTATGATCATGATGGAAATTTTGAAGAAAATTTAGAAGATCTGGAATTTGATATTGAAAAAATTATCGAAACAAAGGAAATGATTGAAGAAGTAAGAAGAGCTATTTCAAAACTCAACCTTGCTGAAAGGGATTTGATAGAAAGTCTTTTTTATAAAGAAGAAACAATTAGAGAAGTAGCTGCTAAACTGAATATTTCTCATCCAGCCGTTATTAAAAGGCGTAATAAGGTTTTAGAAAAACTAAAGGAAATGTTGGAAAACTTTTAGATGACAGTTGCCAAGAGGGTCTAATTTTCACTGTTACTTATACAGTGGGAATTGGACCTTTTTATATACCAAAATTTATTTTTAAAAATTGGTTACCAATAAAGACTTCTTTTCACTGTTAAGTATAAGAGGGTAATTTTAAACAAGTTTGTTTCATCAAGATA
This sequence comes from Lagierella sp. ICN-221743, assembly GCF_037890055.1. Lineage (NCBI taxonomy): Bacteria > Bacillati > Bacillota > Tissierellia > Tissierellales > Peptoniphilaceae > Lagierella > Lagierella sp. ICN-221743. Next base: position 9,016 of record NZ_JBBKBD010000015.1, read on the forward strand.
AGTATTTTCTGATGGTCAAATTTAAAAAAGATTAATAACTCTCGATAAATTTTGAACCTTAACAACTGAATAGACCAAGACAAGACGTTAATCATTTTTGGAGCGTAATAACCTATCCGCCAAGATCTTTCTGCTGAATAATTCGGCAAAACAAGTACTGCTAAGCTAAAAGCAAGGGAAGAAGAAAGGGAGCGATAAGTAAGAGTTTGAATATAGGGAGGGATACCCTATTCGCTATGAAGAAAATGAGGATAATGATACTTCTAAGGTTGAAGCCGGCTCATCCTGAACAGAGGCGGAGGTGAGATTCCTATGTTGCTAATCCAAAGCACTTGTTAATGTCAAAAAACTTAAATTTACATAGGAGGTTATTATGAAAGCAATAAAGATTTATAGCATGAGAGTTGCTATGCTCTGTAGACTTTATGAACTCAATTTAATAAATGATAAGGAATATACAAAAATTAAAAATAGAATAGAAAATGATTATAAGAAGGTAGATAGAAAGTAGTTAATCTTGTGATATAATAACACTGTAGAAAGATACAAAATGGGAAGGAGGTAAAATGAATACTAAAGTAAAAGTAATAAAAGCTTCAAATACTGGAGCAAGAAATAGAAATTCAATACATTTAGATTTAAAACGTGTTGCAGCATATTGTAGAGTAAGTACAGATAGCAAAGACCAACTTGAATCATATAAATCGCAAGTTGATTATTATACAAATCTAATAAAAAATAATAAGAGTTGGACTTTGGCTGGTATATACGCAGATGAAGCAACCACAGGAACAACTGCAACTAAAAGAGCTGATTTTATAAGACTAATAAGTGATTGTCAAAATGGAGATATAGACATGATAATTACTAAATCTATATCAAGATTTGCAAGAAACACATTAGATACCTTAAAGTATGTAAGACTTCTAAAAGAAAACAATGTTGGCGTAGTATTTGAAGAAGAAAACATAGATACTTTGACTATGGATGGAGAGCTATTACTAACAATATTAAGTTCCGTAGCTCAACAAGAAGTAGAAAATACCTCAGCCCATGTAAAAAAAGGACTGAAAATGAAAATGGAAAAAGGGGAGCTAATTGGTTTTCAAGGTTGTCTTGGATACGACTATGACCCTACAACAAAAAGTATCTCTATAAATGAAGAAGAAGCCAAAATAGTCAGATACATCTTTAAAAGATATTTAGAGGGCAATGGTGGCTCGGTCATTGGCAGGGAACTAGAAGAGCAAGGATATCTCACCCCGAGAGGTAAAACAAAATGGTCTGATACTACAGTGTTAGGAATAATTAAAAATGAAAAGTATATTGGAGATATACTAATGGGAAAGACCTTCACAGTTGATCCCATAACAAAAAGAAGACTAGCAAACTTTGGTGAATCTGATAAATATCATATTGAAAATCATCACGAGCCAATTATATCAAGAGAAGACTTTGAAAAGGCACAGGAGATTAGACTCAGGAGAGCACAGAATAGAAACACCATTGCTAACAAGGATAGGAAGAGAGAAAAACTATCAAGACAATACGCTTTTTCAAGTATGCTGGAATGTGGATTTTGTGGTGAAATACTTTCAAGAAGAACATGGCACACTAGTTCAATTTATAAAAAAATTAACTGGCAATGTGTAAAGTCAACAAAAAAAGGTAAAAAATATTGCCCTCATTCAAAAGGAATACAAGAAGCAGCAATAGAAAAAGCATTTGTTGAAAGCTATAGGCAATTATGCCATGCAGATTCAACAGTAATAGATGATTTTTTAAAAATTGTAGAAGAAGAAATAAATGATAATACTTTAGTCAAAGATTTGAAAAAGTTAGAAAACCAATTAAACAGAATCATTAGTCAAGAAAGAAAGTTAGTTGATCTTCATTTGGAAGATAGTATAGACGAAGAAGTTTATGCTAAAAAGTATAAAAAACTTACAAAACAAAAAGAAGAATTACTTGATGAAAAGAAAACCCTAGAGCTAACTATCAAAGATGAAAACTCTATTAAAGAAAGACTAAAGCAATTTAAAAAGGTCTTAGAAAACAAAGAAATTATAGAGGAATTTAACAGAACAGTATTTGAAAGCATAGTTGATAAAGTCGTAGTGGGTAGAATTGATAAAGATGGAACAGTTCATCCTTATGACTTAACATTCTATTTCAAAACAGGAGTTAAAGATAGTCAAGATTCTAATAACTTTAAAGATAAAAGAAAAAATGCCAAAGACAATGACATTAATAAATTGTGTTCCTACAAGAATAACGAGGATAAAAAATTATGTTCCCAATCAAAAGACAACGCATGTGGAGACTATAGCGTTGATACAAAAGATGTAAATATAGAAATCCAGCATTTTAAGCAGTTTTATAAGCGTTTTGTCTTTGATAAAGATGAAGAAGGATACGTCAAAAAGACCCAAAAAAACTACATGTACGTAAGAGTTGTTTTGCAACTGGTATGAGGAAACACAAAAAATATAATTAACTCATTTTGTACTTTCTACAAGAGTAGCTTAAAAGGCTGCTCTTTTTTATTGAAGGGAGTAAGGATTCGTTACATTCTTTTCAAAATATGAAATATTCACAAGCCAGCTTTACATATTCGCTTTTATAACATATAATAAAAGCGTAAACGAGAGGAGGCGGACTATGGATACACTTAAAAATTATATACAAGAAAATTTAGTAATCACCAACAAAGAAGTAGAAGAACTTGGATATACTAGGCATAATCTATCAGAATTAACCAAAATCGGACAATTAGAAAGATTAAGACCAGGACTGTATCAATTAAAAGGAAAAGTAATAGACGATTTTGTTTTAATATCATCCAATAGTAATCGAATTATATTTTCTCATCAAACAGCCCTATACCTCTACGACCTATCAGATAGGACTCCAAATGTATTCCATATATCTGTACCCCAAGGCTACAATGCCAGCCATATCAAAAAGAGGTACGAAGATCTACAAGTTCACTATGTAAAAAAAGACTTATATGAAATTGGAAAGACAGAAATAAAATCACCCCAAGGCAATGTTATACCAGTTTACGATATAGATCGAACAATTTGCGACATAATAATAGACAGAGAAAGAATAGATAAGCAAATTTTTACAGAAGCCATAAAAAGATACTTTAAATCACAAAATAAAAATCTAAGGCGGCTCATAAAATACAGTAGACTATTTAAAATAGAAGATGAAATTAGAAAATATATAGAGGTATTATAATGATTAATATCGAGAGTATAAAGGGCAAGATAAGAAGTCTTGCAGAGAAGAAAAATCTAAAGTCGCAAGAAGTTCTGCAAATATATTTTTTTGAAAGATTTTTAGAAAGGCTATCTAAATCAAAGTACAAAAATAATTTTGTAATAAAGGGAGGATTCCTTATATCATCTTTAATCGGGATTGAAAATAGAACAACTATGGACATGGACACAACCATAAAAGGCATAGTCCTAAAAGAAGAGAAAATAAAAGAAATCGTAGAAGAGATTATAGATATCAATGTAGAAGATGGAATAAAATTTGAAATAAAAGACATCTCTTATATTAGAGAAGAGGATGAGTACGAGAACTTTAGAATTTCATTAATAGCAAATGTTGGAAAGACCAAAAACCCTATGAAACTAGACCTAGCAACAGGAGATGCAATAACACCAAAAGAAATAGAATACACCTATCCATGTATCTTTAGCAAAGAAGATATAAAAATAATGGTATATCCATTAGAAACAATTGTAGCTGAAAAATATGAAACCATAATCTGAAGAAATATAACAACAACACGAATGAGAGACTTCTATGACCTGTATACCCTCTACAAATTAAAAAAAGATGAGATAGATTATAAAATTTTAAAAGAAGCAATAGAAAGAACCTCAAACAAAAGAGGAAGTGATGAGATAATGCAAGACTATGGGGAAATAATCGAGGATATAACAGAAGATTCATACCTGAGATCCTTGTGGGAAGTATATCTCAGTGAAAATAAGTATATTGGAGATCTGAACTTTGATAAGGTTGTTGGTGTGGTTACAATTTTATCAAATAGAATTAACGAGATGTAAATTATAGAGGACAGGAGAGAAATAAAGTTGTTTTATTAGAAGAGTTTATGGTTGGTGAAGAAATAAGCGTTGAAAGCGTGTCTTTTCAGGGTAAAACAACAATTATAGGTGTGACAGATAAATCTTTAACAGGAACACCTTATTTTATAGAAACAGGTCATATGTTTCCGGCAATAATAGGAAATGACCAATACTTGCCTCTTATTGATTATGTGAAGAGTGTTTTGGAAGCAGTAGGATTTGATAATGGAGTTGCACATACTGAGGTAAAATTAACTAAAGATGGTCCTCGTATAGTTGAGATTAATCCTAGAACTCCAGGTGGATATATTGTTGAATTGATAGAGTATGTTACAGGAATACGGCTGTTAAAGGTATTTTTAGATCTCGCACTTGGTGTTTCCCCCTGTTTTAGAAAAGAAAACAACCGATATTAAAAGTGCTGCTGTGATGTTTCTTGTTCCTCCGCATGAGGGTGTTATTGAGGAGATTAGAGGTTTAGAGTTGCTCAATGCGGATGAAAATATCGTGAGGTATAGTATCCAAGATTGTAAAGATAAGGAAATTGGAGCATCTGTAGATAATGATTGTTATTTAGGGCACATTATAACAAAGGATACCGTTGGACAACAGGCTCGTAAATATGTTGAAAATGCGATTAAAAATATTGAGTTAGTATATAAAACCAGTAAATAAAAAATAAGGAGGATATAATGGCACATTTGTTAATGGTTGAGAGTTTTTTAGAAGGGAATGCCAAAATACTCCCTAATTTATTGAAGAAACTTGGACACTCATACACATTTGTTACAAGAAATAAAAACATTTATCCGAAGGATGAAGAATTAAATGATCATAATGTCATTAAGTGTGCTGATTCAATAATAGAAACGGATACTAATAGCATTAAAGAAATTTTAAACGCTATTAGAAATCAAAAATTTGATGGTATAATCACTACATGTGATTACTATATTGAGACAGTGCAGAAACTTTCTGAACAGTTGAATATTCCTTGTCCTTTTCCGAGGAAAGTTGATAATGTTAGATATAAACATAATTTGAGGAAAATATTGGATGAGGCAAAACTCTGGAATCCTAAATATGAAATAGCATGCAACTGGAACGAGGTTTTAGATGCTTCGAGAAAAATAGGCTTTCCTTTAGTTTTAAAGCCTGTTGATTTATCTTCGAGTGCATATGTTCGTCTTATTAGAAATGCAGAAGAACTGAGAGATGCTTTTGATTTATTGGAATCGTTTCCAATAAATTGGAGAGATCAAAAGAGAAATTGTATTTATCTCTTGGAAGAATATATGGTTGGAGATGAAATTAGTGTAGAAGCTATAACTTTTCAAGGAAATACTGAAATTATTGGTATTACAGAGAAATCTTTAACAGGGGAACCTTATTTTATTGAGAATGGACATATGTTTCCTGCTGATTTAACGGAGAAACGAAAAAAAGAAATTTCCGAATATGTAGTGAAAGCTTTACATGCAGCAGAGTATGATCATGGCATTAGTCACACTGAAGTAAAACTCACAAAAGATGGTCCACGCATAATTGAAATTAATCCTAGAGTTGCAGGAGATTACATTGCAGAACTAATTAATTTAGTGTGTGGTGTAGAAATTTTACGTGCATTTATAGATTTGTCATTAGGAGAAAAACCTATTTTCTCTCTAAAAAAAACAGATAAAGTAAGTACAAGTATTATGTTTTTAACACCAAAACAGGGAGGACGAATTTTAAAAATAGAAGGAAAAGACGTATTGAAAACAAATCCCAATGTAGTTTTTTATCAAATTGCAGATTGTGATGGGATGTGGATGGAAACTCCTGTTGATAATGTAGGAAGGTTAGGAAGAATTATTGTTAAAGATGTACAGGGATACAATGCAATGAAATTTGCGAGAGAGTTGATGAGTCAATTAGAAGTTAAATTCGAGTAAGTCAAATTTGTGTTGATGCTATTCCCTTTTAAATTATCATATCATATAACTATATTCTGCAACTTATCAAATGTTTTAGGTTGGTTATATCATTTTTGAGAGATATTTAAATTGGATAATAGTATTAACTTCAAAAAATAAAATGGAGTAGTGTAGTTTATGGATACAAAAAAAATTTGCAAAAATATAATTTGACGGACGGAAAAGCCTGGAAAATCATGTTGCAATTTGCAATGCCGATTTTTTTGGGAACTTTGTTTCAGTCGCTCTATACGACCGCAGATGCAATTATTATCGGAAGATTTGCCGGAAAAGAAGCATTAGCTGCCATAGAATCTGTATTCACATTAACGAAGATGCCGATCAATTTTTTTTCCGGACTTGCATCAGGTGCAACGATCATTATTTCTCAATATTATGGTGCAAAAAAAAATAAAGAGGTGTCTGATGCAAGTCATAATGCTATGTTGTTTGCTTTTGTCGGAGGGGCAGTATTGACTGTAATCGGCTGCATTTTGTCACCGTTTGCTTTAAAAACCATTCGTGTTCCAAACGAAATTGTAAACGATGCTCAGTGGTACATCCTTATTTATTTTTCGGGGATGGTTGTATCTATGCTCTACAATGTTGGGGCGGGTATATTGCGAGCACTTGGGAATTCTAAAACGCCTTTTTATTTTTTAATTGCAGCTAACTTTTTTAATGTAATTTTGGATTTGATTTTTGTAGCATTTCTTCAATTAGGCGTCGTTGGAGCAGCTATCGCTACTGTTGTGTCTCAATGTCTAAGTGCTGTTCTAGTTATAGTATCTTTGACAAAAACGAAACTGCCTTGCAAAATAAGCTTTAAGAATCTAAGATTTCATAAAACACATGTATTAGAAATCTTTAAGTTGGGCTTACCTATTGGGACACAATCTGCTTTGTATCCTCTTTCCAACACCATAGTTCAAACCAGCATAAATGATATAGGAGTTGACAGCATTGCTGCTTGGGCGGTTTGTGGGAAATTGGATTTTCTTATATGGGCCATATCCGATGCTTTCTGTGTTTCGGTATCGACTTTTGTCGCTCAAAATTATGGCGCACAAAAGTACGAACGAGCAAGAAGTGGTGTACGAGTGGGGTTAATTATGGCATTGACGTCAATAGCGGTAGTGAGTTGTATTTTATATTTCTGTAGTGGAGTTTTTGCACAATTTCTTATTGATGATGAAAATGTGATTTTGATTACTTCTCAAATTATACACTTCATTGCTCCATTATATCTTATTTATGTGTTTTGTGATGTCTTGCCTGGAGCGATACGAGGAATAGGAGATACTTTCAGATCTATGCTCATAACTCTTTTAGGAACCTGTGTTTCAAGAGTTTTGTGGGTGTTGTTTATTGTTCCGCTTAATCCTACTCTTATAACGGTATTATCGTGTTACCCCGTATCATGGGGAATAACAGCATTTATATATGTAGTATATTATGTAAGAATTTTTTCAAGGTTAGGCAATCAGCCTAAAAGTATTTAAATGAAGTGCAGCATTTACTATATATAGAAAGCAGGTGTTATAAAATGTTGTATACACAATAAATTTATTTTGTAGATTAAGATGTTTTTTAAAATGTATAAGTTCTTGTATTTATAAAAAAAATTAGAATCAAAGAAGAGGATTCGTCATGTCCAAATGCCGAGATCCTCTTTTTCTTGGCTATTTGTCAAATGTTGGGGTGAGATCTATTCTCGCCCCTTCTTATGCTCGAAAGACCATTAAAATACGACTCTTAAAGTTCTCAAAATTCCGATACCCATAGGAAACCCGTTTAATCACTTTGATTTTGTTGTTAAAGCCTTCTGTTTGTCCATTGGTGATGCCTGTGGAAAAGGCGTTTAGGATTTCTTCTTTCCAGTTTTCATAGGCCCGAATACTGGCTTTAAATTCCTTTAATCCACTTTCTTTAGCAACCCACAGCCACTTGTCTAAGGCCTGTCTTGCTTCTTCTTTGCTGGAGGCATCTAAGACGTCATAAAAGCGTTCTTTTAAGAGATAAGCTTTTTTGATTTCCTTGTCTTGCCAAAGCATCAGTTCCAATTTTTCTTTTTCTTCGGGGCTTAGCCGACTGCCTTTTTTCCGTAGGATGGACTTGGACCGTTTAAAGTAGAGGCGATACTTTGCATTCCTTGTCTTTTGTCGTGTCTTGCGGACATTCTCTAAGGCCCAAAAGACTTGTCTTGCAAAATGAAACTTATCCGCAATGAAGGTTGCCTGAGGGAAGAATTCCTTTAAGACGGCGTAGAAAAGATGACTCATATCCATAACCACATACTTCACCCTTCTTCGTTCTTCCTTGGGAAAAGAAGAAAAGTAGTCCATTAAAGCTTTTTTTCGTCGAGAGGGTAAAATATCCAGTACCTGGTGATGGATTGGATCCACTAAAATACATTGGTATTTATCCCCACCAGCATTTCCCTTAAATTCATCCATACTTAAGACCCGAGGAAGATTTGGCCGCCTCCTTGGAGCCAACTTTAGATAGCTTGTGAGACAAGAGGAAGATAAACCCAAGTCCTGAGCAATAGAAGATAAAGACCGGACCTGTTTTAATTGGTCTTGGATAAAGAAGTGGAGATCCTTAGTCCGTCTAGAATAGGGAGCTAAGAAATCCAAAGACTAATAAAAGCGCTTCTGACAATGAGGACAAACAAAGCGTTTCTTCCGGAGAAAAAGAAAGACCTTCCGCAAGCCAATAGGCGTGTGTTGGATCCTTTGCAGACGATAATCATGGATGCGAGAGGCCTTATGCCCACAAACAGGACAAAGTCCCTCCTTGTATAAAGAATGGAGTTTTACATCAATGTGGTCATCAAAAGAGACCACCTCGTCAATAGAGACACCTTTTAAATTCAATAGATTTGTGTTAGTATAGTTTTGCACTTATCTCACCCTTTCTGTTTAGTGTGGTAACTTTATTGTAAAGGAAAAAAGAGATAAGTGCATTTATTATGGCAAAAAATAAATGTTAGAGTCTAGGGGGACCCCAACATTTATTATAGAACCATAAAGTCGTGGTTGGTAGAATTGACAAAGACGGAACAGTTCATCCATATGACCTGACATTCTACTTCAAAACAGGAGTTAAAGATAGTCAAGATTCTAATAACTTCAAAGATAAAAGAAAAAATGCCAAAGATAATGATATTAATAAATTGTGTTCCTACAAGAATGACGAGGATAAAAAATTATGTTCCCAAGCAAAAGACAACGCATTGTGAGTGTGTGGCGTTATTGACAAGGGAAAAAATTGGAGTTAATGAAAATTTGTTTTTCAGCTAAAGGAAATTGAAATATTATAGTACCTCTGCAAAGAAGCAAAAAATAACCACCGGCATAATAGGTGGTTGTTTTTACAATTAAAAATTCTATTATCTGAGCTGTTACATTATACCAGAAACTACAACATTATTTATCATTTGTAAATCCTGTTTAATTTTTTGATATTTTATCATTAATAGAGTCCACAACTTCATCTTGTCGTATCTTTTTACCAAATATTAGTAATCTTCCGTCTTTGCTTTCGTAACTACACGTTACTAAACACATAACTTTATCATTAGGAGTAACTTCTACTGGGATGTTATAAATAGATCTTTTTTTCAGTTCTTCTGTTAACTTTTCTATTTCTTTTTCTCCAGTCTTTAGTTCTTCGAATCGTCTAAGATAAAAATAGTTTTTTTCACTTTTTAGCATGGAGGATTCAAATACGGAAAATACTACATATTCTTCAGGTTCATCTGAATAGATGGTATTCCACTCAAAAGTAAAATTGTCTTTTAAATCTTTTATGTTTTTGTATCTTTTTAAATTACCAAACTTTCCGCCATTTTCCAGATAGTGACCATATAAAATTAGATATTTGCTGTGTTCCCAGTCGGAGTTTTCGACGTCTATAAAGACTGTTCCGATACTATTTTTATTTCCGTAGAAATCGTAGTTTAAATAATGTTCATTATCTCTAAAAACAACAGGTTCATCTGCTAATTTTCCTACTTTTATCCAACCTATCGTTTCAGGATTTATTTTCAATAGCTCTTCAAAATTCTTCTGAATTTTGCGAGGCTCCAATATGGGAGCCTCACTTTTTTTAGATAATTCTGTTACATCTATGTCTCTATAATAAAGTTTTCGTAAATCGTCAGTTTTTTGCAACGCTCTTTCTCGAAAGACAATCGTAGAAATAAGAATCATACTTAGAACTATTGATACTATTAGCGATGCTTTTGATAATTTTTCATAACGAAAACTTTTATTGTTTGACCTATTATCAGGATTATCAAAATTCATTATTTTTTTCCTTTTTAGTTTTGAAATATGTTCCAGCAAAGAAGCTTATTAGAGCTCCACACATAAGAATTATTTGTGTTTGATATAGAGAGTCACCAGTCTTAGGAACTTTGTAATTTCTATTTGATTCTCTTGTAACCTTAGACTTTTCAGTGCTTTTTTTCTTTTGGTTTTCATGAGTATCAACTTCTGTAGTTTCTTCGACTTTATCATGCTCTTCATCATCTTCTTCAGTGTCATCTGTGTGGTCATCAAATGAAGTTTCTTTATATGTGTAATATAGAGCTTCCCATTCAAGTGTAGTTGCTTCATTTTCAGATTCTAGAGAAGCATAATTCACTTTTTCTTTTACATTGAATTCAAGGTCAACATTTAAATCTATATCTTCCTTTGATTCACCTGCTCCTATAAGTGTTTGTGCAGGATGTCCATTTGGCCCTTTATCGCATGAGAAGATATAAACACCGTCTTTTAGGTTTTGTACTCCTTTAAGATTTATGTTAAACTTTCTGTTTCCTCTTAAAGCCAATCCTGCAAGAGTAAAGGAGCCATCAGGATTTTTTGTGGCCTTCTTTTCGCCTTCTTGCAGTGTTCCTGCTATCCTAAATTCATCAACCTTTTTGCCATCTGCTGTAACATAGAGTTTAAGATCACTAGTTTCATCGTCAAACTCTACTGCCATGGCAATTTTTACATCTGTGTTATATTTATCGTCATCTAGCTTTTCTTTGACAGTAAGGTCGACCATTGTTGCAAAGTCTTCTTTATTAAGAATAGTATTAGATGCAGTAGCTGGTGTTCCTTCCATTCCAACTAGGTACTTGTAAGTTTTATTAATTATACTTGCTTTTGGTTCTTCAAGTCCCCATGGGAATTCAAGTTTGTCACCTAACATACTTTCTCCACTGTTACCATAACGCCAAATTGCAGCTTGTGTTGCTAAAAGCGCCATGCCATGGGTTAGATTGTTAGACTCTTCTTCTGTCAATGCATGATTATCAAGTAATATTTTTCTAAAAGCATCAAGAGAACCTGCACTTGGATTACTAGGGTCGGTACTTTCATTTTTAACTCCCCAATATCCCTTTAGTACGATTGAACGAATTTTATCCTTATGCTCTATATAGTTAGTGTCTTCAAGCCTTTGCATATTATAGTGGGCACCTTCTTGAGCATAAACATTTAAATCTGCACAATATGCGTAATATTTTTTGCCATCTTTTCCCTCAATTTCAAATTGGTCTGCAACTACGGTATTTCCATCGCCATCTCTAATATAGATTTGGCTGTATAGTCCAAGTTGACCCAACCATTGAAAATATTGGCCATTTTCGTCATAATTTGCTAATGAAGTAATATTTTCTCTAGCAATATCTTGATCATCATTAAAACCTTCTCCATCAGGTCCTGCAATTGTGAAGTCTGGCAAAAATGTTTTAAGGCTGTCATAGTCAAAAACTACATCGCCATTTATTAGCCCCATATTGCCACTTACAGTTCTTTCTCCGTCACTAACTGAACCAGATGTTTTTTTGCCACTAGTTCTTGTAAGGGTGGTCTTGGTTACGGTATATTTTTTTAAACCATTTTCAAGAGTTTCAACCTTTGTTTCTTTTGAAACTAGTTTGCCTAGTATAGGATCGGAGTATTTAACAACCTTGCCGTCTCTTATTTCGACTTCGGTATAGCCTGCTACATTTCCGTTCTTGTCGTGAATTTCCACTATTACCTTTCCGTTTTTAATCTTGCCATTTTCGTCCATTTCAGGTTCTTCAACATGTGGCTTTTCAGGAAGTTCATAGACTAATTCTTTCCAACCGCCATCAGCATGTATCTCAGCGTTTGCTGGAGGAGTAGTTTCAACTGTAGTTTCAGATACAGTTTCTTTAGTCTCGGTTTCATATCCAGTTATTCTACCATTTTCATCGTGAGTATAAGTAATCTTTTCTTCAGTTACTTTGCCGTCAGGTGTAGTAATCTTTCTAGTATAGGTTGTAGAGTTTTCTGCTTTTGTAATGGTGATATTTGTAATACTTCCATCTTCCTCATCACTGCTATCTTCAATAATCCAGTTGGAAGTGTCACCGTCTTTCTGTCTAATCCAATCTGGTATGCCTAGAGTATCTTCATCAAACCAGGCATTCATATCTACAGTTACTTCTTTTTCTTCACCAGGTTTTAGTTCAATTGTAACTTCTGGTTCATCTGTGTTTATATTCTTACCATCGATAGTTGTAGCTTTGCTATCCTCAACTTTAATTTCTTCTTCTACTTTTAATTCAGTATCTTTTTCATCTTTAATAGTAGTAGTTTCTTTTCCTTGAGCTTCGCCGCTAGCACTAATAAGATTTCCATCTTCGTCAACTGTTTCAACAGTTTGACTATCTTCATTTCCCATCACATTTTCGTCTTGCCATTCTTTTTCTTTTTTGACTGTGGTCGTAGTTTCATTGTTTTCTTCATCCTTAACAACAGTAGTTGTTGTGGTTACCTTTGGATCTTCAGGTGTGCCAGCGCCTTCACTTTTTGGCGCTTTAGCTGGAGTATCTTTTGCATCTTTTATAGTAATTGAAACTCCTAAATCTTCAGGCCCATCTTCTGAAGCCATTACTACACTTGGCAACAAGATTGTAATTATAAGTACCACCGCAAGTAAACAAGAAATCAACTTTTTAATCTTCTTTTTCATGGTTACACCCCCTTTATTAATTAATGTAGAAATGAAGATTATATTTAAAGTTACTACAAAGTTTATGTAGAAACTTAAAAACATAAACGAAAATAACAACAATTACTTTACTATCTAAAATTATTGTAACAACGCTATAAACTTTGCACATCACCCGTAAAGATGATATTTATAAAATCTTTTAAAATTTTTTTGATTTTTTAGGTTAGGATAATAAAACAAGAAAATTTAAGTAAATCTATTTTCAATAGACATGTTATATAATATATGGGTATAATTTTTTTTGAAGGAGTAAAATATGAAAAAAATAGAAACAGAACGTTTAATACTTAGAGTTCCCACTCTTGATGATTTTGATGAATTATATTCGATTCATGCAAATCCTGAAACAAATATTTTTAATCCGGGATGGGAAAAGCCAAGTAGGGAAGAATTTCTAGATACATTAAATATAATTATCGACCATCATAAAAAACATGGATTCGGATATTATGCTTTAGTAGATAAAGCTGACAATAGAGTTTTCGGTCTGTGCGGTTTAAGATTTACAACAATTAATGATAAAAAGTATTTGAACTTGTATTACAGAATAGATCCATCTAAGATGAGGAGAGGCTTTGTAAAAGAAGCGGCTACTAAAATAATTGATATTATTACAAGTGAATTAAATAACGAATACAAAGTAGTTGCGTTGACTTTAAATAAAAATATTCCTTCAAGAAAAACTGCAGAGTCATTAGGTTTAAAATACAATAGAGATTTTGATGATTTGGTAGGAGAAGGAAACGTATATTATTTTAGTTAGGTAAAAGGTTAGGGAAAAATATTGGGACAGATATATTTCTTAATAAGACATCGATATTAAATCTTTTGAATTATTGTCGGAATTGTTTTGGTTAGATGAGAAATAATTTTTTGTCAATTCTTGTATTCAAGCTTTACAATTCATATAATAAAGCTTGAAAGGAAGTACTATTATGAATAAAAGTAAAATAAAAAAGATAATAGAAAAAAATAATGGTATAGTCACAGCATCTGAAGTAGCGGAGAATAGCATAGATTCATGGTATCTTATAGATATGGTTCGAAATGGCAAACTTGAGAGGGTGACAAACAGTTTATCTTTAATGACAAGTTATCGTTAGTGTGTCATTGTTGACAAAAAATAAAAATTGGAGGGAAAATGTTAAGTGACAAAGGATTTGATTTATGGGCGGATGATTACGATGAAAGCGTAGATATTTCTGATGATGAAAATTCCTATCCATTTGCAGGATATAAGATAATACTAAATGAAATATATAATCGTATATTAGACGCGTCCTTTAAAAATGTTTTAGACATTGGTTTTGGTACAGGAACTTTGATATCAAAACTATATGAACATGGATGTGAAATTTCTGGACAGGACTTTTCTGAGAAAATGTTCGAGATAGCACAAGAGAAAATGCCCGATGCCAAACTTTTTATTGGAGACATTTCTAATGGACTGGTAGAACCACTATTAGAAAATAAATACGATGCAATAATTGCCACATATTCGCTTCATCATTTAACCGATGATGAAAAAGTTACATTTTTAAAAGATCTACTTAATCAATTAAATGAAGGTGGAGTTATATACATTGGAGATGTAGCATTTGAAACCCGTGCTGAGCATGACAAATGTAGAAATGAAGTAGGGGAAGCTTGGGACGAAGATGAATTCTACTTTATTGCAGATGAGATGAAGAAATATTTTCCAGAAATGAAATTTGAAAAATTTTCAGACTGCGCAGGATTAATTACATTGAAAAAATAAAGGGAGTCAGAATTTTACTTCTGGCTCCTTTACATTTCGTTTTTAATTTTTTTCTATAATTGTTTTAATTGCCGCATGAACAGCTTGGTATCTATCTTTATTCGACTTAGCTGCCAAGCATGTTATTAAATATCTTTTGTCATTTTTTTCATACAACGCAATTATGTTATATGATGATGCCATGGTTCCTGTTTTGACACCCTTAATATTTTCGTTGTAATACAATGAATCTTTGTCTAGTAATTCATTGGTATTTTTCCAAGTGAAATTTCCTTGCGCAGTTTTTATGGTAAATGAACTTTCACCTATACATTCTTTTACAAAGTCATAATCAATAAGCTTTAGAGTACCTTATTAACATCCTTTAAATTAGTGTAAGCCTGGAATGAAAATCCGCTAGGGTCAAATAAATCCGTGTCATTATATCCATTACTTTTTACATATTTTTCAAGATTTTTTACAAAATATTCTACATATTCTTTTGCACTATGACCATCACCTAAATCATTTTTTCCAATACTATATGCTAGAGCATAAGCTGCATCATTGCCAGATGGTACTAGCATTGCTTGCATTATTTGCTTTGCCGTATATTCTCCACTCTTTAAATTAGCTAGGGAAGATCCTTCGGGAACAAGTTTCAATAACTCATCATTTACCTCTAAAGTGTCATCTAAGTTTACCTTAGTCATAGCATAGTCGATTACAAAAAGTTTTGATAAGCTTGCAACAGATGGTAATTGATTGCCGCCTTCAAAAAATAAATATTCTCCCTTGTCAATGTCATAGACTGAAAAAGAAAGGGCATCTTCAGGAACTTTTATATCTTTAGTGTTTACAATAAAGTCAATTTTATCATGTAAACTTCTGTAAACTCTAGATTGAAAAATTCTATTTTTAAATACACCAAATATACCAAGAAAGATTACTAGAAGGACAGTTCCTACAATTAAAGCTTTCTTTCTTTTATTTTTATTTTTTCCATTTTTCATCTTCGTATTTTAACTATTTTCTTTTTAATTATAAGATTTTTAGGAATGAATTTCAATTATTGGAATTTTGTTAGACAATAATTTTGAAGAATTAATACATTGGCTTTTAAGGTTTCGCAAGGAACTTTGGAAGCTTTTTTTATTATTGTATTGTTCCGATAAGGGCAATATGTTATTCCGATAAATTAATATTATTCCGATAAAATTGTATAGTAAAGAAAATTAGATGGATGAATTATGCATAAAACAGTAACAAGCGAATGAAAATCTAAATTATTTTCATGATAGTTGTCACTAGAATTTCATCCAACTATAATGTAATATATTAAGCATATTAAATTTCGTGGAGGCAATTATGCAGATTAAAGAATATACAGAGTTTAATTTTGATGAGATAAAGAAGCTTTATGATGCAGTTGGTTGGACAGCTTATACAGATGATATGGATTCTTTAGTTAAAGGTTATGAAAAATCCTTGAAGGTACTGGCGGCATATAAAGATGATAAATTATTAGGAATAATACGTGCAGTAGGTGATGGATTCACTGTTGTTTTTATTCAAGATATTTTGGTGTTTCCTGCGGAACAGGGGAAGGGAATTGGGAAAGCCCTTATTAAAGCTATGTTAGATTCCTATCCAAATGTTAGACAAATTCAATTAACAACTGACATTGATTCAAAAACAATAGCATTTTATAAGTCTGTAGGATTTAGTGAACTTTCGGAAATAGATTGCTGTGGATTTATGAGACTATAATAAAAATATATTTTGAGATAAGCCTTGGAGATTTTGTCTTCAGGGCTTTTTTATTTATAAATACAAGTATGACATTGCTGCAAAACAGGCTTAATGTTTAATGCGGTATTGCTACACTATATTAAAATATGAGAAGAAAAGTGCTATAATATAGATGATAACTAATATCAATCAGATAAAAATGTTTAAGAACAGTAGAAAAAAATTCAAAAGGTTGTAATTAAGGTAAGTGAAAATTGTTTAATGGTAATAATTTAAGGTGAATGGAGGTACATAATGAGTTTGACTTATAAAATAGCTTCAGAAATAGTTAAACTTCTTGGAGTCAAAAAATATTTTTAAAGAACAAAGAAGAGATACTTGAGTATGCAAAGGGAGAAAATGCAAAAGTAGTATTTGATTTAGAAAAAGCGATGAAGAGAGCAGAAAGAAAAAATATTTTCTTTTTGAAAGAGATGTTATGGGTATAGATTACTTTCTTATCAAAAAAAACAAAAGTTTTTCAAAGGAGGCAGTTCTATATCTCTTTGGTTGTGGAATGATTACACAACCAAATAAACTAGATTTTAAATTAGCGGAAAGAATAATGGAACAAACTGATAAAGATGTTTGGTTTTTATTTTATCCTCTTTGCTCGGAAGAAGTAAAGGTGGATAAGACATATGAAGTTTGCTTTGAAACCTATAGGTTGATGACAGAAACTTATAATGAACAAAATATAAGCGTACTGGGATTTTCTTCAGGATCCTGTTTATCTACTGGAATTTTTTTACACAACAATGCTTTAGGAAGAACTCTTAAAATGCCAGGTAAAATTATTTCAGTTTCCCCAGGAGGGATTCCCGATGTGAATCTTGATGAAAACAGAGATTTATGGGAGAAACTAAAAAAACTTAACAATAAAGATATAATGATTGAACCAACGTATATTAAAACTGCAAGAGAAATTCTAAAGGGGGATAAAGATTTACCTGAATATATGTTAGATGGAACTGTAGGAGACTTTACTGAATTTCCGAAAACTTATTATTATTTTGGAGAAAATGAATGCCTTTATGCCTTTGCAGAAGAGTTTAAAAAAGCCATGGAAAAATATAATGCTCCATATGAAATTATTGTTGGAAAGGGAATGTGCCACTGCTATCCACTGGCAAGATTTTTTAAAGAAGGCAGAGAGGCGCAGGATGAAATTATTGAACTGTTAAAATACTGATAGAGGACATAAAATGAAATCACAAGAATTTAAAATGCCATCCTTTGGAGTTGGACCAATATATGTTATAATCTGTTTATTTTTAACGATAGCAGGAATATATTTGCATATTAAGGGATATCTAAGTGTGGGAGAAATAAACAAAGGGAAAATGTTTTTTATCCTTTTTGGAATTCTCTTAATATTATTTGGCCTATACTTATGGGTACAAGCAGTTATAGTTCAGAAAATAAACAAAAATGTAAAAGAAAATAAGTTGATTACAACGGGAGTGTATAGCATTGTAAGAAACCCTGTTTATTCAGCATTTATTTTTATATTTACAGGTGTTTTATTATTTACAGCAAACTATTTCTTATTAATATTACCATTTATATTCTGGGCCTTCTTAACAATATTAATGAAAAACACAGAAGAAAAATGGTTAAAAAATGAATTTGGGAAGGAATATGAAATATATTTAAACGAAGTAAATAGAGTAATACCATGTATCAGAAGAAAAAATAATTAACTTGAAAATAGCATCTACTAGAGTAGGTGCTATTTTTATGGGATATGATGTTGCCACAATACTTCAAATGTTGCTCTTATTAATTAATACTGTTCGGGTAAGATGGTACAATATAAGTGATTAGAATAGAGATGGAAATAAAAAACCACATTTGCAAATGTGACTCATAAAATTTAATGGATAATTGTAAGGAGAAATTAAGGACAATAAAAAGACAATACACAACGTCCTTTTAAAAAGTATACTTAATGACTATAGTAAAAGCAGAAAGAAAAGTTACTTTAACCATGGAAAGAATTATTTACAGAGGAATTGTAATAAATTAATTGTCTGGAGGAAGATATATGTACGATCAAAATCATTTTATTTGGGAAGAATTTTATACTGAGTTTGCTTTAAAGCTATTAGAGTACAAAAACAAAAGAAGTGAACTTATTGAAAAGGTAAAGGCGATTTACGATATTACAGATATTGATATGCCCAAACTGGAAGAGGATAACAATCTTATTGATATTGATCCTTTTACTGTGTTTGGTCTTTTTAACAAGCGGATTACAGAAGAGAATCGTAGAAAGATATTAAAAGCAATAAAAAAATTATTTGATATTAAGACAGAAGTTCCAACATCTTTTAGTGGCTTGCCAGTTCTAAATGTTCAAAATGCTCTTTACTATAAATTTATTGGAGAACGTGGAGAAAATGATATTGATGATTTATGGAATCTCTTTGAATCTGCCATTGCCTATGAAAAGTCTCCAACTGTAGAAAATAAAGAAAAATTTTCAAAATATTTTGACTTGGCAATTAATTTAAAAGGTAATGCTAATGGCAAAATCACCATGGGATTATTTTGGATCTTACCAAATACTTTTTTAAACTTGGATAGTCGTAATGAATGGTATATTTATAAATCGGGAAAAATACCAGAAGATATTGTAAAAAAACTTCCTAAGCTTAAAGGTAAGATTTCTGCTAAAGAGTACTTTGGAGTTTTAGACAATTTAAAAGATTATATAAACAGTGAAGAAAGTGACCTAAAAGATTTTAAATACCTTTCCTATAGTGCATGGAACTATTCGGAGGAAGTGAATCAACAAAGAAATGAACAGGAAAAGTGCAAAACTTCAAAAGCATCTTTCCTTAGATGGTTTGCTCCACTAATTAAAGCTCTTCGTGATTTGGGAGGTTCTGCCACCCCACCTGAAGCAAGAGAAAAAATAATTGAAAATGAAAAATTGTCGGAAGAGGAACTTAGTGTTACAAGAGGCAAAAATAAGGTAAATAAATTTGAAAATGAAGTTGCTTTTGCTCGTAGTTATCTTGCAAGCGCAGGATACATTGATAAAAGTGTTCATGGAGTATGGACTTTAACTGATGCTGGCATGTCTGTTAATATGACGGATGAATTGGCATTAGAAATTTATAGAGAAGTTGTACTATCAAACCAAAATGAGACTGTTAATGAACCCTCTGCTTTTGCAGACGAAGATGTTCATACTATTAGGTACTGGATATATTCTCCAGGAGAAAATGCATTAATGTGGGATGAATTTTATAACTCTGGAATCATGGCGATTGGTTGGGGTGAAATTGGTGACCTAAAAGCTTTTGATAGCAAGGATTCCATGAGGGAGAAGATGAAGGAAGTTTTTGATGAGGATTTATCTTTTAAAAATTCAGCACATGCCACATGGCAATTTGCAAATGAAATGAAAATTGGAGACATAGTCTTTGTAAAAAAAGGAATGAACAAAATAATCGGTCGTGGTGTAGTTATGTCTGACTACGAATTTGATAGTTCCAGAGAGGACGAATTTAAAAATATCCGTCAAGTGGATTGGACAAATAATGGAGAGTGGGAGCATCCTGGACAAGCTGCAATGAAAACTCTTACTGATATTACTCCATATACTGAATACGTTGAAAAACTAATTAAAATATTTGACGAAGACTCTGAAGAAATTGAAGAAATTGAAAAAGTGTATCCTGTTTATACAAAGGAAGACTTTTTATCTGAAGTTTATATGACTGAGGAAGATTATGAAAGATTGAAGGGAGTACTTCGTTTAAAGAAAAATATTGTCTTACAGGGAGCTCCAGGAGTTGGAAAGACTTTTGTTGCAAGAAGATTAGCCTTTTCTATGATGGGCGTTAAAGATATAGAAAGGGTTATGATGCTTCAGTTCCATCAAAGCTATTCCTATGAAGATTTCATTATGGGATTTAGACCTTCAGCAAATGGTTTCGAACTTAGAAGAGGGGCCTTTTATAATTTCTGTAAAAAAGCAGAAGTAGATGGAGATAATGATTATTTCTTTATAATTGATGAAATCAACAGAGGAAATTTAAGTAAAATATTTGGTGAGCTTTTTATGCTTATTGAAAATGACAAGAGGGGTCTGTCTTTACAACTATTGTACTCCGATGAAAAATTTACTGTACCAAAGAATGTTTATATTATTGGCATGATGAATACAGCTGACAGAAGTCTAGCAATGCTTGACTATGCGCTTAGAAGAAGATTTGCCTTTTTCAATATTGAGCCTGGCTTTGATACTGAAGGTTTTATAAAATACAAAAATAGTTTGCGAAATGAAAAGTTCGAAATGCTAATCTCTTGCATAAAAAATTTAAATGAAGTTATTTTGGCGGACGATTCACTAGGTGAAGGTTTTTGTATTGGTCACAGCTATTTTTGCAACCTAAATCCATCAACAATGGATGATGAAGTTTTACTTGGTATTGTTGAATACGAACTGATTCCTCTTTTAAAAGAGTATTGGTTTGATGAACCGACAAAATTAAATGATTGGATTAACAATTTAAGGAGCGCTATTAAGTGATACCAGTTAAAAATATTTACTATATGCTATCCTATGCCTTTAAAGTTCTTAATCAAAACGGTTACAAGAGAATAGCTACGGAAGAGTTTGATAATACTGCAGATCTAATGGCATCTATATTAGAAAAGGGTATTACTGTTCAGTTGAAAAGGGGATTAATAAGGAAGTATATTCCTCAAACAGATGAATTATCTTCAATCAGAGGGAAAATTGATATTGCTGAGTCTATAAAGACGCAGAGTATGCACAGAAAGAAACTAGTGTGCACATTTGATGATTTTTCCGAAGACAATGCAATGAATCAAATAATAAAATCAACGGTTGGCTTCTTCTAAAGTCAGATATATCGAAAACTAGGAAAAAAGAACTTCGTAAATTGATGATGTACTTTACAAATGTAAAAACCATTGATTTAACTAGAGTAAATTGGAATCAACAATATAATCGAAATAATCAGACCTATCAAATGTTGATTTCTATTTGTTACTTAGTGGTAAAGGGACTGTTACAGACCAATACCCATGGCAAAACAAAGTTACTGGACTTTCTTGATGAGCAGAGAATGAGCCGTCTATATGAAAAGTTTATTTTAGAATATTATAAAAAGCACTATCCAAAACTTTCCGTTAGTTCATCACAGATACCATGGTCATTGGATGATGGAGTTGGAGATATGCTCCCAGTGATGCAAAGTGATATACATCTACAACGAGAAAATACAGTATTAATTATTGATGCTAAATACTATGCAAGTACAACACAGTCACAGTTTAATAAGCACACAATACACTCTAGTAACTTATATCAGATATTTACTTATGTAAAAAATCGTGAATATCAATTTGGCGATATGGATAACACCGTTTCAGGAATGCTCTTATATGCAAAGACCGATGAAGCAATTCAACCTAACAATGTGTATCAGATGCATGGAAATAAAATAAGCGTTAGAACTTTAGATTTGAATCTTACTTTTGAACATATTGCAAGTCAAATGGATAACATAGTTAACGAACATTTTGATGGAGTAACAAGAAATTAATTTCTCTATAGTAATGAAAAATAAATCATTTGTAAATATTTGCTAGAACAGTTTAAAAAACATGAAAAAAATGCAACAAAAGTGTTGACTTATGCCTGATGGTGCCTTATAATATTAAAGGTCAACGTAATAGGTTGACAGACAAGAGGTTATAAATGAAAAAATTAGTTGAAGTAGGAATATTATTTGACTACTATGGCAGTCTTCTTTCTGAAAGGCAGAGGTCCATGGTGGACAAGTACTATAACGAAGATCTATCTTTAAATGAAATTGGAGACTTGTATGATGTTTCGAAGCAGGCCGTTTCTGAAAATATAAAGAGGGCCGAGAGAAGACTTTACTCTTTTGAAAATAAACTTCATCTTAAGAAGAGGTCTGAAAGGACTACTGAGTTTCTTAAGTTTATAAAGGAAGAGTTAAATAATTCTATTTCTTTTGAAACAAGTGAAAGGGAAGTTCTATTAAAGAAGATAGATGATTTCATAAAGGAGGATATGGGAGAGCTATGATATTTGAAAATTTATCTGACAAGTTACAAAACGCCCTGTCCACACTTACTGGTAAGGGAAAGATTTCTGAAAAAGACTTAGACTTAGCTTTGAGAGAGGTTAAGCTTGCCCTACTGGAAGCCGATGTTAACTTCAAGGTTGTAAAGGACTTTACAAAGACTGTAAAGGAAAGAGCTCTTGGAGCGGAGGTTATGGAATCTTTAACTCCGGGGCAACAGGTTATTAAGATAGTTAACGAAGAGCTTACAGCGCTTATGGGTGAAGAAGAAGCTAAGATAAATTTCTCTTCTAAACCACCTACTGTTGTTATGTTATGTGGACTTCAAGGAGCTGGTAAGACTACTCATGGAGGAAAGCTTGCATTACATTTTAAGAAAAAAGGAAAGAAGCCTCTTCTTGTTGCATGTGATGTTTACAGACCTGCAGCTATAAAGCAACTTCAAGTAGTTGGAAACTCTGTGGAGGTTCCGGTGTTTTCCATGGGGGACAAGATAAGTCCTGTGGAAATTGCAAAAAAAGGTATTGAGGAAGCTAAGGCAAAGGGCAATGACTTTGTTATTATAGATACTGCGGGGCGTCTTCATATTGACAACGAACTTATGCAGGAACTTCAAGATATTAAAACTGAAGTTAGCCCTGATGAGATTTTACTTGTTGTTGACTCTATGACGGGACAAGACGCGGTCAATGTTGCAAAGACATTTAATGACAGACTTGATATCACTGGCATTATACTTACAAAGCTTGACGGTGATGCAAGGGGCGGAGCTGCTCTATCGATTAGAAGAGTTGCTGAAAAGCCTATAAAGTTTATAGGTGTAGGTGAAAAGCTTGATCAACTGGAACCTTTTTATCCTTCCAGAATGGCTTCAAGAATTCTTGGTATGGGAGATGTATTATCTCTTATTGAAAAGGCGGAAGCTGCTATTGATGAAAAGAAGGCAAGGGAACTTGAACAAAAGATTCGTTCTTCAAAGTACTCTTTCAATGACTTCTTAGATCAACTGGAACAGATTAGGAGCATGGGACCTTTGGAAGAACTTTTAGGGATGATTCCAGGTGTCAATTCCAAGGCTTTAAAAGGGCTATCCCTTGATGGTAAGGAGATAGGAAAGGTTGAAGCGATGATTAAGTCTATGACCTTGGAGGAAAGAGAGAATCCCGAAATTATTGATTCTTCCAGAAGGAAGAGAATAGCAAAGGGATCTGGTGTTACGGTTGCTGAACTGAATAAGTTATTAAAGCAGTTTAAGGAAACCAGAAAAATGATGAAACAATTTGGAAACATGAGTAAAGGTATGAAAAAGAGAGGTAAATTCCAAATGCCTTTCTTTAGATAAAATTGGAGGTATTTAAATGGCAGTAAAAATAAGATTAAAGAGAATGGGTTCAAAGAAGAATCCTTTTTACAGAATTGTAGTTGCAGATATCAGAGCACCTAGAGATGGTAAGTTCATTGAAGAGATTGGATATTACAATCCTCTAACTGAGCCAAAGGTTGTTAAGGTAGATGCAGAAAAAGTTAACAAGTGGATTAAGAATGGTGCAAAACCAACTGACACAGTTCACAGATTATTCAAAGAAAATGGCGTTTATGAAGAAAAAGCACAAGAAGCTAAGAAGGAAGTAGTAACAGAAGAATCTTCACAAGAGGTAGCTGAGTAATCCTTTAGGGGGTATTATGTTAGAATTAGTTGAACTAATTGCTAAGGAATTGGTTACAAAGCCTGAAGAGGTTGTTGTTACCAGTAGGCAAGAAGGAAACACCTTTGTAATTGAGATAAGAGCTGACAAGGATGATCTTGGAAGAATTATAGGAAAAGAAGGACGTATAGCTAAGGCTATAAGAACAGTTGTAAAGGCTTCTGCTATCAAGGATGGTACAAAGGTAGCAGTTGACATTCTTCAATAATATGGAGTTTATTAAAGTAGGATATATAACTAATACTCATGGTATCAAGGGAGATATAAAAATCTATCCGCTAACGGATTTTCCTGAGAGATTTAAAGAGGATATAGACTTTTATATCGATGAAAAGATAAAGGTAAATATTACCAAGGTAAGATATTACAGAGGATTGGTATATGTAAGTCTTAAAAATTACGACAACATAAACGAAGTTTTAAAATTCAAGGGCAAGTACATCTATGTTAATAAGGATGACTTGGTTGAGTTGCCAGAGGACACATATTTCATTCATGACCTTGAAGGGATGGATGTTATTGATAGTGGTAAGTGTGTTGGAGTGGTTAAGGAAGTTTTGTTTAATCAAACTAACGATATTTACAGATGTGTTTCAAAGGACGGAAAGGAATTTATGATTCCTGCTGTAAAAGCTTTTGTTAAAGATGTGGATGTTGAAAATAAAAAACTCTATGTTGAATTGATTGAAGGAATGTTGGAATGAAATTTAATATACTCACACTGTTCCCGGAGTTTTTCAACTTGTTAGATGATTATGGAGTTATTGGAAGGGCAATCGAAAAAAAAGTTATTGAAATTAACAAGATAAACATTAGAGACTTCTCTATGGACAAACACAAGAGAGTAGATGATGAGCTATATGGCGGTGGTGCAGGTATGCTGATGACACCTCAACCTCTTTATGACAGTATAAATTCTGTTAAAAGGGAAGGGGTTCCTGTAATATATCTTTCTCCACAGGGGCGTGTGCTTAATCAGACACTTTGTAACGAATTGTCCAAGCTTGATGAAATGACATTATTATGTGGCCATTACGAGGGAATCGACTCTCGTATAACCGATGAATTTGTCGACATGGAAATCTCCATTGGAGATTATTGTCTGTCAGGTGGAGAGATAGGAGCGCTTGTACTTATCGATTCTGTTTCAAGACTTGTAAAGGGAGTGCTTGGAAACGAAGAGAGTCCTCTTACGGATTCCCACTACAACTTTTTATTACAACATAATATTTACACAAGACCAAGGGACTTTATGGGACACAAGGTGCCGGAAGTTCTCTTTAGTGGAAATCACAAACTCATTGAACAGTGGAAAGAAGAGTCGGCCTTAGAAAACACTAAGAAGAAAAGACCTGATTTATACAAAAAATATTTAGAAGAACATGGTCCTAATAAAGGATTTTAGGAGGATAGAATGGATATAATTAAACAAATTGAAGATGAACAATTAAGAAAAGAAAATTATGATTTTCGTGTTGGAGACACAGTAGTTCTTGACTACAGAATCAGAGAAGGTGGAAAAGAAAGACTTCAAAAGTTTGAAGGAACAGTTATTAAGATTCAAGGAAGCGGACTTAGACAAACATTTACTGTAAGAAGAGTTGCTTATGGAACAGGCATTGAAAGAACTTTCTTTGTTCATTCTCCAAGAATTGAAGCTCTAAAGGTAACAAGAAGAGGTAGAGCAAGAAGAGCAAGACTTTACTACTTAAGAGACAGGGTAGGTAAGGCTGCTAAGGTAAAAGAAAAGAAAAACTAGTTTTACAAGCACTCATTTTTTGAGTGCTTGATTTGGTTAAGGAGGAAAAAATGACAAATCTAAATATTAACTGGTACCCTGGCCATATGAAAAAGACCATGGACAATATAAAATCTTCCTTAAAACTTGTGGATGTGGTTTTAGAGATAGTTGACGCAAGAATACCAATAGCGTCAAGAAATCCACTTCTTGATGAAGTGTTAGGAGATAAGCCAAGGGTTGTGCTTTTAAATAAAATGGATTTGGCGAATGAAGCCATGAATAAGAAATGGCTGGAATATTTTAAAGCAAAGGGATATGAAGCGATTTTAATCGACTCTGTTAAAGGCACTAACTTAAATAAAATTGAAAGCACTTCCAGGGCTCTTCTAACAGAAAAATTCAAAAAGCTTGAAGAAAAAAACTTAAATTTAAAAAGAGTTAGGGCTATGATAGTTGGTATTCCAAATGTAGGTAAGTCCACACTGATAAATAGAATTGCCAATAGAAGATCTGCAAAGGTTGGAAACAGGCCTGGAGTTACAAGACAAAACCAGTGGATAAAAACTGGGAAGGACTTTGAACTATTAGATACGCCGGGAGTTTTGTGGCCAAAGTTTGAAAGTGAAGAGATTGGATTAGACCTTGCTTTCACTGGCGCCATAAAAGATGAGATTATGGACACAGAGACCCTTGCATTTAAACTTATTGAAAAACTAAACCACATAGATAAAGGTATTATTGAAACAAGATACAAAATTGAAACAGAAGGGCTAAGCACATTAGAAATTATGGAAGCCATAGGACAAAAGAGGGGCTGCTTAATTAGAGGTGGAGACTTTGACTATGAAAAAATTTCAAATATAGTTCTTGATGAGTTTAGAAAGGGAGTCTTAGGTAGGATAACCCTTGAAGGGCCAGATGATTACAATGGATAATGATATTTTAAAAGAATATTCAGGGAAGTTAATCTGTGGTGTTGACGAAGTGGGAAGAGGGCCACTTGCAGGTCCCGTAGTAGCCTGCGCCGTTATTATGGAAGGTGAACACATAGAGGGAGTTAAGGACTCAAAAAAACTTTCCGCAAAGAAAAGAGAAATTTTAAATAAAGAGATAATTGAAAAGGCAAAGGCCATTGGCATTGGAGTAATCGACGAAAAGGTTATTGATGAAATAAATATTAAACAGGCCACAAGGCTTGCAATGAAAATAGCTGTGGAAGACTTAAAGGACAAGCAGGGGAGAGTAGTTCGTCCAGATGTTGTTATGATTGATGCGGAACATATTGATATAGACATTGAACAGGTTTCGCTTATTAAAGGTGACGAGCTAGTATATGAAATATCATGTGCATCAATTGTGGCAAAGGTATTAAGGGACTCATACTTTATAGAGCTTGACGAAAAATATCCTGGATATGATTTTTTAAACAACAAGGGATATGGAACAAAGAAACACAGGGAGGCGCTATTAGAACTTGGTCCAACTCCTATTCACAGAAAGACCTTTTTAAAGAAGATACTTGGAGCAAAAAAATGACAACTAAAGACATTGGTAGTAGAGGTGAAACCCTAGCAAAGGAATACCTGGAGAAAAAGGGGTATAATTTTGTGGAGAGAAACTATTCCTGGGGCCTTGGAGAGATCGATTTAATCATGCATCATGAAGAAACGCTAGTTTTTGTAGAAGTTAAGCTTAGAAAAAATGATGACTTTGGAAGGCCAAGGGACTTTGTAACTCCATTAAAGCAAGACAGGATAATAAAAACTGCACAAAATTATATTGCAATTAATGAACTATATAATTATCAACCAAGGTTTGATGTGGTTGAAATTTTGACAGAAGATAATTATATTGAACATATTGAAAATGCATTTCCATAAGGAGGATCTATGTTTAAAGTTGGAGTTTTAACGATTTCAGATAAGGCATCTAGAAATGAAAGAGTAGATGAGAGCGGCAAGGTAATAGAAAATATTGTAGAAAACTTTGGTTATGAAGTGAACTACTACAACATCATTCCCGATGAAACAAAGGACATAAAGTCAGAACTAATAAAATGTTGTGACCAATTAAAATGTGATTTGGTTTTAACTACGGGAGGTACGGGATTTTCAAAAAGAGATGTAACACCGGAAGCGACCCTTGAAGTTATGACTAGAAACGCTTTTGGAATAAGCGAAGCCATAAGAGCCTACTCCATGACCATAACTAAAAGGGCTATGCTGTCTAGGGCGGTTTCTGTAATTAGAAACGAAACACTAATTGTAAACCTACCTGGCAGTCCAAAGGCAGTCAAAGAGTCATTGGAATATATAATTAAGGATTTGGATCATGGCCTTAAAATTCTTAAGGGCGTGGATTCTGAATGTGGGGGAAAATAATACCTATATTAATTGTACCTATTCTATTAAGGTGTTATAATAAGAATAGAATTTAAAAACGGGAGGAATATTTATGATTTCAGCTGGAGATTTTAGAAAGGGAACAACTTTTGAAATGGACGGTGACGTTTGGCAAATAGTTGACTTTCAACACGTAAAACCGGGTAAAGGGGCAGCATTTGTTAGAACAAAGATTAGATCCGTCATGACCGGCGCTAACAAGGATACAACTTTTAACCCGTCAGAAAAATTCCAGGAAGCCAGAATTGAAACTAAAGAGATGCAATATCTTTACAATGATGGCAACCTATACTACTTTATGGATTCACAAACATATGAACAAATTCCAATTGAAAGGGACGCAGTGGAAGATGCAATGCAATATATAAAAGAAAATGACAATGCAACCATTAAGTTCTATCAAGGGAAACCTTTTAACGTTGCACCACCTAACTTTGTAGAGTTAGTTGTAACAGAAACTGAACCAGGAGTTAGAGGAGATACCGCAACAGGAGCAAACAAACCTGCAACTGTTGAAACAGGCGCAACTGTTCAAGTGCCTTTATTCATCAACGAAGGTGATGTTATAAAGATAGATACAAGAAGCAACGAGTACTTATCAAGAGTATAGGGAGGTAGAATATGAGAGATCTATATGAAAATATTGCTTACTTAAGAGGACTAGCTGAAGGAATTTCAGTAGAAGAGGAATCTAAAGAAGGGAAACTATTAGTTGGTATCATCGATGTTTTAGAAGATTTAACTGCTGAAGTTGAAGACTTATGCTATGACTTTGATGATGTGGAAGAGTATTTAACCTTCCTGGATGATGATTTAACTGACGTTGAAGAAGTTGTTTTTGATTTCGATGAAGATTATTTCGATTTTGATGACGACTTTGACTATGAAGAATTTCTAGAAGATGAAGATCTAGAAGACGAAGATGAAGAATAAGATTATTAAAATCTCCTGCGTTGGTGGGAGATTTTAAATTTAATCAAACAACGCTAAAAATAGCAGTTTTAATTGACATGACATGTAAATTATGGTAAAGTATTTGGGTATGGATATTCCATAAATCTAACATGGAGGTGTGCTAATGAGAGATTCTATAACTTTAGAATGTACTGAATGTAAGAACAGAAACTATACAAGTTCAAAGAATAAGAAAAATACTACTGATAGAGTTGAACTTAAAAAGTATTGCAAATTCTGTAAGAAACATACTCCGCATAAGGAAACGAGATAAGTCAGTATTGGAGGGTTTAAATGGCTCAAAAAAATATGGGTAAAAAGACATTTACCAAAGGTGTAGCCGCTGAATGGAAAAAGATTATATGGCCAACACCAAAGGAAGTTTTAAACTATGCAATTGTAGTGGTTCTTATATCACTGGCAGTAGCGCTTATAGTTTTCGGTCTAGACTCACTTTTCCATTTTCTATTTAGTTTAATTATTAAGTAGTAGGACTATAAAGGGGGAAATGAAATGACCGATGAAAACAAAACCTTTAGCGAAAGAGAAAAAGACGCTAAATGGTATGTTGTACACACTTATTCAGGACATGAAAATAAGGTAAAAGTAAATATTGAAAAGATGGTTGAAAACAGAGGACATATAGACGATATCTTCGAGGTAATGGTACCCACAGAAGAATATGTGTCCAAGGTTGGCGGCGTTTCAAAGACAAAAGAGAGAAAACTCTTCCCAGGATATGTTTTCGTTAAGATGATAATCAATGATGTTTCTTGGTATCTAGTTAGAAATACCAGAGGTGTTACGGGATTTGTAGGCCCAGGTTCAAAGCCAGTACCATTGACAGCAAGAGAAATGAAATCCTTCGGAGTTGGTTCTGCTCCAGTAGTAGATATTGACGTAGAAGTAGGAGATAGTATTAGAATTATCTCAGATGCTTTTGAAGGTGTTATAGGTACTGTTGAAGAAGTAAATAAAGAAAAGAAAAAAGTAAAAGCACTAGTTTCTATATTTGGTAGAGACACTTCAGTTGAAGTAAACTTTTCTGATATTGAAAAAATTTAATTTGAATATTATGATTTAATCGTTTTTATATATTCCAGTGGGAGGGAAAAACCGCTAAAACCACATTAGTTAATTTAGGAGGACTAAAATGGCAAAAAAAGTACAAGCAATTGTTAAATTACAAATTCCAGCCGGTAAAGCAACTCCGGCACCACCAGTAGGTACTGCACTAGGACCTCACGGTGTTAATATAATGCAGTTCACAAAAGAGTTTAATGCAAAAACTCAAGATCAAATGGGAATGATTATCCCGGTTGTTTTGACTGTATACCAAGACAGATCATTCACTTTTATAACAAAGACTCCACCAGTTCCAGTTTTAATCAAAAAGGAATTAGGATTAAACAAGGCATCAGGTGTGCCTAACAAGGACAAGGTAGGAACTTTGACAAAAGCACAAGTTGAAAAGATAGCTGAAATAAAGAGACCTGATATCAATGCTGGTTCACTAGAAGCTGCAATGAGCATGGTTGCAGGTACAGCAAGAAGTATGGGTATCACCGTAGAAGATTAGTGGGAGAAAAAATTCGTTAATACCACAAGGAGGTTTAATATGGCAAAAAGAGGTAAAAGATATCAAGAGGTATCAAAATTAGTAGATAGAACTAAATTATATGATACTTCAGAAGGAATAGAATTATTATTAAATACTGCAAAGGCAAAATTTGATGAAACTGTTGAGCTTCACGTTAAGCTTGGAGTTGACTCAAGACATGCAGACCAACAAGTTAGAGGAGCAATAGTTCTTCCTCATGGTACAGGTAAAGAAGTTAAGGTTTTGGTTTTCGCTAAGGGAGCAAAGGCTGAAGAAGCTGAAGCTGCTGGAGCAGACTATGTTGGTGGAGACGAACTAGCTGACAAGATTAAAAACGAAAACTGGTTTGACTTTGACGTTGCTGTTGCAACACCTGACATGATGGGTGTTGTAGGTAAGATTGGTAGAATCCTTGGACCTAAGGGACTTATGCCAAACCCTAAATCAGGAACAGTTACATTTGATGTAGAAGCTGCTATTAAAGACATTAAAGCAGGTAAGGTTGAGTATAGAACTGAAAAAGCTAACATAGTTCATACACCAATCGGAAAAGTATCTTTCGGTAAAGAAAAGATAGAAGACAACTTAGACGCTTTAATGGACGCTATTATAAAGGCAAAACCAGCTTCATCAAAAGGTAAATACCTAAGATCAATTTCCATTTCATCTACAATGGGACCTGGAATTTCATTAAATCCAGCTGACTTTGTTAATAGAAGCAAATAGATAACATAACCCTTAATATTTGATTATTATAACCATATCGAATATTGAGGGTTTTTTAGTATTAAATAAATGGAGGGCTATATGTTTATTACATTTGAAGGTCCTGACGGATGTGGCAAGTCAACTATATTAAAAGAAGTTTATGAAAAGTTAATTGACCTAGATATTCCCGTAATTAAAACCAGGGAGCCTGGTGGCACTAGAATTTCTGAAGAACTTCGAAATATTATTTTAGATGAGAACAACAGAGAGCTTACGGCTGTGACAGAAAGTTTGCTTATGGCAGCTTCAAGAAGCCAACATGTGGAGGAACTTATTATACCTGCCATAAATGAAAACAAGATAGTTTTATGTGACAGATTTGTAATATCAAGTCTTGTGTATCAAGGTTATGCTAGAGACTTAGGAATAGATAAAATTCTTAAACTCAATGAGTTTGCAACACTGGGCACTAAACCTGACATGATTTTATTTTTTGATGTTACTGAAGAAAATCTTTTAAGTCGAAGAAAAAAGAGAAACACATCTGATAGATTAGAAAAAGAAGAACTTAACTTTCACAAAAAGGTCTATAAAGGGTATAATTATATTAAGGAGAAATTTCAAGATGATGAAAATTTTTATGTAGTTGATGCAAATAAAGACATTTCAGAAATTACATCATATTGTATTTCTGTTATTTTAGATAATTATAGGAGGAAAAAATGAAACTTATAGTAGCAATTGTACAAGATCAAGACCTTTATTTACTTAGAGAGGACTTGGCTAAAAAAGATTTCAGAATGACAAAACTGTCTTCATCAGGTGGTTTTTTAAAGATAGGGAACTCAACTCTTTTAATTGGTGTGGAAGATGAAAGGCTTGATGAGTGTTTACAAATAATAGAGGAAGATTGCAAATCAAGACAAGCAGACTCATCACTTTTAAACATTTCTGCTCCAGTTGATTCATTTATTCCATATCCTGTAGAAGTAACTATAGGTGGGGCAACGGTATTTGTAATCGATGTTGATAAATATTTTAGATTTTAGGTGATTTAATGAAACTGATGATTGCAATTGTCGAAGACGACATTGCTCATGATATTATAAAGATGCTAGCAATTGGCAAAGTGAGATGTACAAAACTTTCATCTACAGGAGGAGCTCTTCGAAAGGGTAACACAACCTTGATGATAGGTTATGAAGAGGATATGGAAGATGAAATTTTAGATCTTATGGATGATATGAGTAAAAACAGACTTAGGGATCCAGATGATGATACTTCTTACAATATAAATATATTTGTGCTAGACTTGGAAAGTATGAAAAGAGTTTAATCGTGTTAAATAGAGTACTGGATGCACAAATAAAAAACAATAATTTGAGTCACGCTTATATTTTTCAATCTTATGATGAAGGGCTATTAGAAAAAAATACGATAAAGTTTATTAAAGAAGTCTTTAAAGAAGAATCCAACAATAAAAACTTAAGTGATTACTATAGTCCAGACTTATTGAGAGTGAAGCCAGATGGGAATGTGATTAGGATTGCATCAATTAGAGATGCTATTAAATTCTTAAACACAGCTCCCACGGTAAAAGAGCGAAAAATTATATTAATAGAAGAAGCTCACAAATTTAATAAGGAGTCTGCCAATGCACTACTAAAAGTGCTGGAGGAGCCACCAAGCTACGCTCTATTTATTCTTCAGACAAATAATGAGATGGCAATTATTGAAACCCTTTATTCAAGATGTCAAATTATAAATTTCTTTTTTAGTGAAACTGAAAAACTTGCTTCATGGAAAGAAATAAACGATATACTGATTAGGTGTTTTAAAAGGGACATCTTAGTAATGTTTGACGAAAAGGAGTATTTAAATAGCTTAAAACTTGAGCAAGATAAACTATACAACTATGTTTACAGTTTTTTTTATGACTTATACCTGTATAAAACAGAAAATAAAAAGAACTTAGACCTAATAATTCCAAATAACATTTCCATATACAAAAATGTTTCGAACTTCAATCGTGAAAATATATATTTAATTCTCGATAAAATAGTGGAGATTTGGGATAATTTTAAAACTAATGTTAATTTTCAGCTTTCATATGAGAAGCTTTTACTATATATAATGGAGGAACAAAATGGTTAAGGTCGTTGGCATACGATTTAAAAAAGCCGGTAAAGTTTATTATTTCGACCCTAACGGTTATGAAATAAAACTGAATGATCCTGTTATTGTTGAAACAGCAAGGGGAATCGAATATGGTCATTGCGTAATTGAAACAAAGGAAGTTTCTGGAGATGAAATAATTTCTGATTTAAAACCTGTTTTGAGAATAGCAGACGAGACGGATAAATATATAAATAGAGAAAATTTAAAAAAATCTAAAGAAGCTATGGAGCTTTGTAAAGAGAAGATTAAAGAGCATAATCTAGATATGAAGCTTGTGGATTGTGAATACACTTTTGACAATAACAAAGTTATTTTTTATTTTACATCCGATGACAGGGTTGACTTTAGAGAACTTGTTAGAGATTTAGCAGCAATATTTAGGATGAGAATTGAGCTAAGACAGATTGGTGTCAGAGATCATGCGAAAATTGTATCTGGTCTTGCAACTTGTGGCCAAGAATGCTGTTGTGCAAGATTTTTATCTGAGTTTGCTCCAGTGTCCATAAAGATGGCAAAGGATCAAAACATTTCACTTAATCCCACAAAGATATCAGGAATGTGTGGTAGACTTATGTGCTGCTTGAGATATGAACAAGAGGGCTACGAAGATAATTTAAAGAGGATGCCAAAAATTGGTTACCATGTAAAGACAAGCCTAGGACCTGGAGAAGTTGTTGATACAAATACACTTACGGAGTTTGTTAAGGTCAAGATAAAAATAGATGAAGAAACTGAAGAGATACTTCCATTTCACGTTGATGAAATAGAATTTAAGAAATTTAAATCACAAAAGAATGAAGATGAAATTTCTTGATTTTATTATAGATATATGTAATAATAATGGTGAAGATATTTAAAGGGGGTAACAAAATGGCACATTTTATAACTGACGCTTGTATCGCATGCGGTTCATGTCAACCAGAATGTCCAGTAGATTGTATTTCTGAAGGAGACATTTACGTAATTGACGCTGATGCATGTACTGATTGTGGAGCTTGCGCTGACGTTTGTCCAACTAGCGCTATTGAAGCAAAATAAGGGGTACATAAGTGAACTAAAGAGGAGCCTATGGGCTCCTTTTTGATATTAAAAATAATTTAAAGAAAATCTTTATGATTTTGGGGGAAATATGGGAAAAGATAATGTGTTATTAGTTAATGACTGGCCAGGATATAGCAGAGTTGCCCTTTCATCCATGAATCCAATTATGTATTACATGGGTTATTCTGTTTTAAGTTTACCAACAATGGTTATATCAAACACTTTGGACTATGGAAAGTTTTCTATACTTGATACTACGAAATACATGGAAAATGCCTTAAAGGTTTGGGAAGAACTTGGATTTAATATATCTGCCATGGGCATAGGCTACACTACAAATTATAAACAGATTGAAATCTGTGAAGAAGTTATAAAAAAGCAAAACAATCCATATGTAATGGTGGATCCTATTATGGGAGATAATGGCTCTTTGTATAATGGAATTGAAAAAGATAGAATAGAGATAATGAGGGAGTTAATTTCCCTTGCAGACCTTTCAATACCGAATATTACTGAAAGCTATTTACTTCTTGATGAAAAGTTTAACCGTGTTGATGTAGATAGCGACGAAGAGCTTAGGGATTTAATAAATGGAATTAGAAACATAGGTTCAAAGTCTGTTATTATAACTTCCGTTTGTGACAACGACAAAAATTATTTTATCGCAGGCTATGACGAAAAAAATAACGAGTACTTTAAGGTTCCATATAAAAAAATCGATGTAAACTATCCTGGAACAGGGGATATTTTTTCGGCGATTATCTTGTCATACACATTAAAAGGCTACTCTTTGAAGGACTCTTCCATAATTGCAAGGGACTTTATTTATCACGCCATCGTTGAATCTGAAAAGAGAGAGCATATCGACAGAACCGAAGGAATAAGTATTGAAAAATATTTGCATATGTTAAAGAATGATTAAGAAAGCTTTCGCTTTCTTTT
>NZ_JBBKBD010000016.1:0-44061 GCF_037890055.1 Lagierella sp. ICN-221743
AATAAAGGATGATAAACATCCTTTATATATATTACTTTTACTCTGCTAAGTGTTCTATGAACTCAACAAGCTTGTCCAAGTTTTCTTGTTCGTTTTCACCGGAAACTCTTACAGTTATTTCAGAACCCTTTGAAACACCTAAGGCCATAACGTTGAAAATACTCTTAGCATTTGCAGTTTTTCCATCTTTAATAAGCTCTACAGTGCCTTCAAAATTTTTAACAAATTGAACTAATGATGCAGCAGGTCTTGCATGTAAACCTGTTTCATTTTTTACAACTAAGGTTTTTTCTACCATTTTTTCCTCCTAAAATTTATCCTTATAATTAGTCTATCACTTGATTTATAAATTATCAACAATAACTAATTTAAATCCTTTACTGTTTCCCTAACAATCAAACTGCTTGGAAGAATTGTAACCTTGTCTATGTCTTCCTTATCCTTCAGATTTTTTATAATTTTTCTTACGGCTACTGCGCCATAATCATAATAAGGCTCTCTAACAGTAGTAAGTCTTGGTCTATATAGAGAAGCTATTTTTATGTCTCCAAAACCTACAACAGAAATGTCCTCAGGAACATTTTTATTATTATCATAGCAATAGTTCAAAAATCCTATGGCAAGTTCATCTTCAGAGAAGAAGCAAGCTGTTATGCCTTCCTTCTCTATTACTTCCCAAATTTCTTCACCATGATTATAACCTTCTCTGTCGGTTACACCTTCTACAGAAATTTCAAATGGTTTTAAATTGTTTTTCTTTACAACTTCGTTATATCCCTTTAATTTTTCAAGGCCAATCTTAGCATTACTATATTCCTTGATAAATAAAATATTCTTATGTCCCTTTTCAATTAAGAACTCAGTCATGTCCTTAGATGCTTTAGTATAGTCCACATTTACTGAATATGTATCGTCAGTATCGTAGAACTTGTCTAGGTGCATAAATGGAGCCTTGTGGCTGTTTAACATATACACAAGCTCTGGGTTGGCATCTTCAGAAACAAGAATTATACCTTCAACTTGCTTAGTAAACATAAAGTTTATAATTTTTTTTGCCAAATCCAAGTCGCCATAAAAGCTGGATAGAAGAATGTCATAATTATACATTCTACCAACTTCTTCAATTCCCCTAACCATTTCAGTCATATGGGAAATGGCTATGTCTTTTACGACAACACCAATAAGATTAGATCTTCTCATAACTAAAGATCTTGCTAGTTCATTGGGTTTGAAATCTAGTTTTTCAATTGCATCAAGAACTTTTCTTCTCGACTCTGGGCTTACTGGTTTAGAGTCATTCATTACTCTTGAAACTGTAGAAATAGAAACTCCTGCCAGTTTTGCCACATCTTTTATTGTAGGTGATGACAATTTCTTCACTCCTTTATATTTGTAAAAACTTTTAGTTTATAATCAGCGACTTTAATATCAATAGGCGTTGTACCAAAGGCCTCTCCATCAATATCTAGTTCCACCGGTTGTTCCGACTCAACATGGATGTCCTTTGCGTGGAAGTAAACAACTGCATCGTCCTCCACATGCTCTCCAGAAAATATTTTGAAAAATATTGAAGCCACATCCCTAACATTGCCTGTGTCTTTTATAATTATTACATCTAAGTATCCATCTGTAACCAAAGCCTTTGGGGCAATTTTTGAAAATCCTCCAATGGAAGATGAATTTGATACAAGAAACACTAAAGCGTTGTCTTCATATTTTTCACCGTCAACTGTGTAGGTCATCTTAAATCCAGAAGATAATGCATCTGGGACAGCCTTTGCACCTTCTGCATAATATGCAAGCTTTCCAAAAACCGTCTTAAGTGCCCTGTCAGTTTCGTGGGCTATGCTTGCAATCTTCCCTCCAGCTGCCACATTTACAAAGTATTTATCATTTGCCAGGCCTAAATCAACTGGAATATAAAAATCGTTTTTTATAAGTCTTACTAAGTCTCTTGTAAATCCATTTAGTCCTAGATATGTAGCGAAATCGTTTACAGTACCCGTAGGATAAATTCCTAATTTCATGGAACTTTTCAATTCTGCCATGGCATTTACGACTTCATTCACAGTACCATCTCCACCACAGGCTATTATTATATCAAAGCCATCCCTATCTGCACTTATAGTCTCGTCATACGCACTGGTCTTATATATTGTTGGTGACAACTTCACCATATAATCGAGATCCAATAATTGTAGCGCCAAGTTGTGTGCAGAATTTTTTGATAGTTGATGCCCTGAAGTAGGATTATATATTATTTTAATTTTTTGCACTATTCTCACCAATAAAATATTATCAAATATTTGAAAATTTATCAATAAGCATTTCAAAAACAAAAGGAGAGCATAGCCCTCCTTTACATATTATTTCTTAAAGATTGAAAGTACAGAACTCAAGCTATCAAAAATTGTAGATTTAATACCTCTAGATGGTGATGTGAATCTATTTTTGATATTGTCAACTCCATCTACTACAGATTCTGCAACAAATTCAACTGTATGTGTAACATCTGAAACAACTCCATCAACATTTGATGTCACATTTGACACAGAGTTTGTTATATTTCTTACATCAGGTGAAATATCTTCAATCAATCTATCTGATTTTCTTGTAATAAGCGAAACATTTTCTGTAGTTTCCCTTACACTACGCAAAGAGGCGTCAATATCATTACGGTTTCTTTCGATTGTGCTATTAATTTCTTTAATTGTTGCAACTAATTTAAACACAAACACTGTTAAAGCTATAAGAAACGCCGCTAAGCATATATAAACCAAGATTAGAAAATATTGTGTTAAATCCATTATCTATTTCCTTTCTAATATCTTAGACTATTTGTTGTCTTTAGCTTCTTTTTCTACTTTATCAGCAGCTTTTGAAACTTTATCTCCTGCTTTTTTAGTGTCATGTTTTATTTCTTTAGAAGCTTCTTCAGTCTTTTCTGCAACTTTTTTACCAGCTTCTTCAGCTTTTTTAGCTACATCTTTACCAATTTCTTCAGCCTTGTCTGCAGTTTTGTCAGCGAAGCTTTGAGCTCTATCAGATACTTCTCCTGCAACTTTTTCAAGTTCAGTGTATCCTTTATTTCTCATTTCGTCATATTTATCTTTAACGTCATCGCTAAATTCTTGAGTCTTTGTAGCAATAGTATCTTTTGCATTTACGATTTCTTCTGCTAATGCATCCTTTGTTTCTCTTGTATAGTCAGCGATGTCCTTTCTAGTTTCCTTTCCTGATTTAGGTGCAAATAAAACACCAACAGCAAGTCCAGCTAATGCTCCAGCTGCTACAGTTGAAACTGATTTAAGTCCATCTTCTAATTGTTTTAATCTTAGTTCTGTTCTGATTTCTCTTTCTTTTTGTTTTCTCTTTTCATCAATGTAATCTAGTATACTCATTTCTTACCTCCAAAAAATTTAAATTAAAAACCCTAGCGACTCCTGCAAAATAACAACCTTCAGTATGTGAAGGTGGGTCGACTGTCTTAAATATCTGAAGTCCCCTCTTGAGGGCTTTCCATCAAAGTAAGAACTTCCGTCGTCCCTTATAGTCAGTGTAGGTTTATATAACAGGACTTGTCACTAAGGCTATCTTTATTATATAAAATGCAAGATATAATTTCAAATCCCTATTATATTTTTATTCTCTACTAACCCACTCTGTTATTATATATACCCAATGAAATCATTTTAAACATAAACTTTTGATTTCTGTTATAATCTAAATATTAGGAGGTAATACCTTTGAGTGAAAATAAAATTATAAATTTAATGACCAACGGGTCGGAAAAATCTCTAATCATTGCAGAAGAGTTAAAACATAAATTTGAAGCCCTAGGATATGTGGGCACTTACGAATTAGATGACAATGCAATTTTAAATATTTGTATTGGCGGCGACGGAACTTTTTTAAGGGCAGTTCATAAAACAGGTTTTAGTAGCACCCCATTTGTAGGTATTAACACTGGAACCCTTGGGTTTTTCCAAGAGATATCCGTACTAGAAATAGATAAATTCATAAAGACATTTGTTGCCGGTGACTACGACATTGAAAAGCTTGACCTATTAGAAGGAAGAGTCTATTCAAGGGAACATAAAGAATATTTTCATAACTCACTGAACGAGTTTGTAATTAGATCTGAAGACACTTCCATAATCCACTTAGATGTATTTATTGACGATAACCATTTACAGACCTTTGCCGGTGATGCACTTCTTGTGTCAACACCATCTGGCTCTACCGCATATAACTACTCTGCAGGTGGGGCTGTATTGTACAGGTCTTTAAAAGGCTATCAACTTACACCCCTTGCACCAATTAACTCCAAGGCCTATCGTTCGCTTTTAAACCCATTGGTGTTGCCAAGTGACTCGGTACTTACTTTAAAGAGACGCCCAGAGGACAAGGCGGGAACACTGGTTATTAATGACGGAATGAATGTACTATGCGACAACTTTGATTGCATAAAAATTAAGACTTCCGACAAGTGGATTAACAAATTACAATTTAACAACAACTGGTATTGGTTGAATATAAAAGACAAATTTATTTAATCAAGAGCTTCTACTACGGTGGAAGCTTTTTTTATTAACAAAAAAAGGAAGCCGTAGCTTCCTAAATGTTTTTTTATTAAAAACTTCTTCCTGCTCCTCCGCCTCCGCTGGAACCTCCTCCACCGGAAAAGCCTCCGAATCCACCTGAGCTTCCACTTGATCCAGAAAATCCTCCAAAGCTCCATGGGGAGTATCCCCTTCTATATCCTCTACCACGAGGTCCCCTTGGCGTTCTGTATCTTGAAAGTAGAATAAGTATTATGATGATTAGAAGGATTACCCATCCATTGACCTCTTCAGAACTATCCAGTCTGTTCATGTACTTTTCATAATCTCCATCAAGTTCTACATCATATTCCAAAATAACCTGTGATATAACCGCTCTGAAAGTCTCCCTAAGGCCTTCGTCGAAACTAGTTGGGTCGTCCCTGTTTATATGAGGAATAAAAAATTCATCTATAATTCTTCCAACTTTACCATCATTAAGCCTTCCTTCAAGGCCATAACCAGTTGCAATATAGATAGAGTACTTTTCCGTTGTAGGTTCTTTTCCTAGTAGAATAAGCACTCCATTATTTAACTCCTTGTCGCCTATGCCCCACTTTCTAAACATTTCAAGGGCATACTCCTCAATAGGATACTGCTGTAAGTCATTTACCGTTGCAACTACAACTTGTGCCTTTGTCTTTCCTTGAAGTTCTACATTGGTCTTTAGTATTTCACTCTTTAGTTCTTCAGAAATAACTCCCATTTCATCGTAGTAGTAGAACTCCTTTGTGGGACTTGGCAAATTAAGTTTTGCAAAGCTTGATGTGGTTGAAAAAATTATTGTAAGGACGAGAAGGATAGGAAAAAATCTTTTTAGTTTTCTATCCTTCATAACATTATCCAATCATATTTATAACTTTGTAACCAAAGTTAACTGATGGCGCATTTTCTGCACCAGGATCTGCTTCAAAGTAATCCCTTGGTGAAAATCCTAACATCTTTGCAAAGATATTTGTAGGAAATCTTCTAACTTTGCTATTAAAAGTCTTAACAACGCCGTTGTAGTCTTTTCTTGCTACGGCAATTCTATTTTCAGTTCCCGCAAGTTCATCTTGAAGTTGTATAAAGTTTTGATTTGCCTTTAAATCAGGATAAGCTTCCACAACCACATTTATGTCGCCAATGGCCTTAGTAAGTTCTGCGTTTGCTTCAGAAAGTTCCTTTGGTCCCTTTGCTTCATTAACCTTTGCCCTTGCTTCAGTTATCTTTGTAAGTGTTTCTTGCTCATGACTTGCATATCCCTTAACAGTATTTACAAGATTTGGGATTAAATCTGCCCTTCTTTGAACGGCTGTTTGTAAATCTGCATAGGAGTTGTTTACATTTTCGTCAAGTCCTACAAGTCCGTTATATGTGCTAAATGCTCCAATTGCCAAAATAACAACTATGGCTATAATTGCAAGCACTCCTCCGCCAGCTTTTTTCATGTTATCACTCCTTTTCAAAAATCAATTTAGGTTTAAATTTAGGTTTATACCTATAATATATTTACCCAAATAGATTTTAGTAACCCATTACTCCACATCTATTTCATAAATCTCCATGCTGTTTATTGCATCTTCCACAAGCTTGTCCACTTCAAGATTTTCTTCGCTCTTTAAAATATCAGAAAGTCTCGGCTTAGTTACAGGCCTGTCTGGAAGAAATACCGTACAACAGTCTTCGAAAGGAAGGATTGATGTTTCATAAGTTCCAATATCACGAGATATTTCAATAATCTCCGTCTTGTCCATTCCAATTAACGGTCTTAAAATCGGCATTGACACAACTTGATTTATTACACTAACGGACTCTATGGTCTGACTTGCCACTTGTCCTAGACTCTCCCCGGTTATAAGGGCATTGTATTCATGCTTTTTAGAAATCTCTTCTCCAATCCTCATCATAAAGCGCCTTGAAAGAATTGTCATCTCCCTGGCTCTACACTTTTCATTAATCTCCCTTTGAATCGGAAGAAGATTTATGGAGTACATGGTAATTTTACCTGTGTAATATGAAAGTTCTTCTGCAAGTTTATGAACTTTTTCAAAGGCACGGTCACTGGTAAAAGGATATGAGTGGAAGTGCAACGCCGATATTTCAACGCCACGCCTTGCAAGTAAAAAGCCTGCCACTGGACTGTCGATACCACCGGACAATAGTAGTAGTCCCCTTCCTGAAGAGCCAATAGGTAGTCCACCATAGCCCTTTATCTTGTCGGAGTAAATATAGATATGATTTTTCACATCAATATAAACCATAATGTCTGGGTTATGCACATCAACATACATCTTTGAGCCATACTGCTTTAATATAGCTCCACCAATTTTAGGATTTAGTTCCGGTGACTTAACGGGGAAACTCTTGTCAGATCTCTTTGCTTCCACCTTAAAAGAGGTCTTCTCCGTAATATTTTTGCTTTCTATTAATTGAAGTGCTCCCTTTTCAATTTCTTCAACGGATCTTCCAACTCTAATTACAGGACTAATATACACAATTCCAAAGACCTTTTTAATATGGTCAATCATATCGTCAAAGTCGTCTTTATTAGCCTTAATATATAACTTTCCCTGATCCTTATAATGATCTTCTATGTCAAAATCCTTAACAGAATCCATAATTTTTTTAACGGCTCTGTCTTCAAAAGTCTTTCTGTTTTTTCCCTTAAGTGCAAGCTCTCCAAAGCTTACAGATAAATACCAATTCATTACCTTCTCCCTACAATAGATCTAATATCATTAACCGCTCTTTCAAACTCAACAAAGAACTCCCTAGCCTCTTCCATGGTGGATTCGTCACTAAAGGAAATTCTAACAGTGCCAAGACCATACTCCTTAGGCACCTTTATGGCTTGAATAACTGGGCTTACATTATTTTTATTACATGCAGAACCTGTGGACACATACATTTCCTTTGACTCCAAGTAGTGAAGTAGCACCTCTCCCCTAACGTCCTTTAAAGACACATTTAAAATATATGGGCTGTGGTGTTCCCCTTTGGAGTTTATAATTACATCTCCCAATGATTCTAGCTTTTCAATCAAATAATTTTTTACCTTACTTACATTTTCATAATTTTCTTCCAAATTTTCACTCATGATTTCGCACATTTCACCAATGGCAAGAATCCCCGGAACATTTTCAGTACCAGAAGACATTCCCTTCTCCTGACCACCACCATATATTACCGGCTTTAAATTTACACCTTCTTTAATATACATGGCACCAATGCCCTTTGGCGCGTGGAATTTATGTCCAGAAATTGTGTACACATCCACCAATGCCCTTTTTAAATCAAGGTGCACTTTGCCAAAACCTTGAATGCCGTCCACATGAAATATAGTATTTGGATTCTTTTCCTTAATAATCTTTCCAATGGCCTCAATATCATTTATGATACCAATTTCGTTATTCACATGCATAACAGAAACCATCTTGGTGTTTTCATTAATGGAGTCCCTAAGTTCATCAAGGCTAATCTTACCATGTTTATCAACGGAAAGAATCTTTAAATTTTTTATATTGTGATTTTCATAGGCCCTTTTAACAGAAGAGTGTTCAAGCTCTGTCGTAATAAACTCTCCAGAGCTTCCATGGAAAGTTGCAATTGCAATATTGTTTCCCTCAGTTCCACAAGAAGTAAAATAAACTTCATTTGCAGAAACACCAAGGGCATGTGCAACCTTTTGCCTTGCAACATCTACCTCCTTTTCAACCCTGTGGCCAAAGCTGTGAAGTGCAGAAGGATTTGCAAAATCATCCCTCATGGCCTTCACCATTATATCAACAGCTTCCTGTCTAACCCTAGTAGTGGAAGCATTATCAAAATAAATCATTAAACCATCCCTTCATACTGTGCTAAAATAATTATAACACTAAGAGAGGTGATATTAAATGAATGAACTCTTCTGCCATAATGATAAAAAAACTTTTCTAAGTATAATCACAACGGGAATAGACAGAAATAAAAATAGAATTTTTCTTGCAAATCTATACGACGGTGAAAATTTAAAACAATATAGATTTCCATTAGATAGGGAAGTATTTGAAAATGACATAAAAGATTTAAAAGTAATAACCTACAATGGAGGTAGCTTTGACATTCCATTCCTAAAGGCAAATAGAATTACTGTAAGTGAA
This sequence comes from Lagierella sp. ICN-221743, assembly GCF_037890055.1. Taxonomy (NCBI): domain Bacteria; kingdom Bacillati; phylum Bacillota; class Tissierellia; order Tissierellales; family Peptoniphilaceae; genus Lagierella; species Lagierella sp. ICN-221743. Next base: position 8,723 of record NZ_JBBKBD010000016.1, read on the forward strand.
AACTTCGACCTGTATTCATTTTTAAAATTATATAAGCTGCTGGACCTTCAAAGCCATAAATTTAAAGATGTGTATAAATATTTTACTTCAGAAGACACAGGCGAACTTGAAGCAAAGGAAGTAATAAAACTTATAAAAGAATACGAAAAGAATAATGACGAAGTTGCATTAAAAAAAGTTTTTGCACATGGAGAAAGACATATAAAAAATTTATACAAACTTTATGAAGCGGTGAAAAAAGATTTGATTAAAAACCAATTGGACCTGGAGTTATATAGCAAAAAAATTAAAATGACTCCCTATAGCTTTAAAGAAGAAGGCGATTACTTTGATATATTGCTATTAAATATGGGTGAATTTATAAATATGAACCTTGAATTTAATACCTTTAGTTTATTTAGCAAAGACTTAAACTACGTACTTCGATTTAAAACCATAAGGGGATATTTGAATGAAAATACCATAGGTACATGCGTTATAACAGACCTGGACTTAAAGGACGAAAACTTCCCTATGTTAAATAAAAATCTCTACCCTATAGTGGTTGATAAGGAAAAAATAGAAAACGTGAAGAGGCTATCTGTTAAAGCGATTGAAAGTGTAATAGAATAAAGTTGAGAAATGTTGAAAGAAAATTTCTTCAGGAATTTTCTTTCTGCTTCCCTCAGCCAACAAAAAATCATTTATTTTATTCAGGTGTTTTACATGAAGTAAATGCAATTTAATCTCATTGACAAAACAAAACCCCTACTATATAATAATCAATACCTGCTCTCTTAGCTCAGTAGGTAGAGCGCTTCCATGGTAAGGAAGAGGTCGCCGGTTCAATTCCGGCAGTGAGCTCCATAGGCATCCCATTTGGGATGTCTTTTTTTTGTCGGAATTATTTTTTATTTTATTTTTTTATTTATTTTTTCTTAAATGGGTATACAATTATTGGCTGTAGAATTTTAGCAGTATGTTGAGTTATTTAACAAATTATTATCCCTAAATTAAATTAACTAATATACTTTAAACATAATTTGCCATTCGGTGAAAAATATGCTAAATTATATAGCGCAAAAAATTTTTTCAGGAGGCAAAAATGAAAAAAACAAAATTACTTGCAATTTTCATGGCTTTTGCATTCATATTAACTGCATGTGGAAAGCCAGCAGACAACAAAGGAACCGATGCTCCTAACGCACCGGCTGTTGAAGGAACTGAAACAGGTTCTGGCAAAGTAGGTGGATTAATGGTTTTAGGTATTGGATCAGATCCAACATCTGTTAACCCTCTATTTGCAAACGACAGAGTTTCATTAACTATTTCAAATGTACTTTATGATGCCCTATATCATGTTAAGTTAGGTGAAGTTGTATATGATGGTTTAGCTGAGTCTATGACTCCATCAGACGACCACTTAACTTATACACTAAAGTTAAAAGACGGCATCAAATGGCATGATGGTAAAGACATAACAGCTGATGACGTTATCTTTACCTATGACAGCATATTAGATGATAAGCAAAATGCTAAGGGACAAAATGTTCTTAAGTCTGACGCTGGTGTTGTTGAGTATAAAAAAGTTGATGACAAGACAATAGAATACAAATTACCTAAGGTAGATATGACATTCGTTGAAGGAATTTCTGGTATCTCTCCTATTCCAAAGCATGTATTTGAAGGAGAAGCAGAAATTGCTAAGAGTCCAAAGAATGCTTAACCAATTGGTAGTGGTCCTTTCAAATTTAAAGAACACAAGACTGGTGAGTTATACCAAGTTGAAAGATTTGATGAATACCATGGCGACGTTGCAAAGCTTGATGGCATAGCTTATAAAGTTATTCCTGATGCAAACGCATCAATGGTTGCACTTGAAAACGGCGAAATTTCTGTTTCATATATCAAACCAAAAGACGTAGCTAAGTTTGAAAAGAATGACAACTTTGAAATTGTTACCTTCCCTGAAGGAATGGTTGACAATCTATTCTTTAGAGTTGACTCTGAAAACCTAAAAGATGTAAAGGTTCGTCAAGCTATCTCTTATGCAATTGATAAAGCTAAACTTATTCAAGGAACTTATTTAAGTGAAGACTATGCAGATCCTGCATATTCAGCATTCGCAACAAACACTGGATTCTTTAGTGATGACGTTGAAAAATATGACTACAATGTTGATAAGGCTAAAGAACTTTTAAAAGAAGCTGGCAAGGAAAAATTAGAACTTAAGTTAATGTACACTTCAGGAAGCCCTGCTCAAGAAAAAGAAAGTCTATTAATTCAAGAAATGCTTAAAGAAGTTGGAATCAATGTAGAACTTCTTCCAATGGAAAGAGCAACATTCATTGAAAAATTATTAGACGGTTCAAACCACGACTTTGACATGGCTATAAACGGATATGTAATGGGAGACAACCCTGACTCTTATGCTTCAATTTTTAATACTAATTCATCTGAAAACTTCAGTAACTACAGCAATCCAAAGGTTGATGAGCTATTTGAACAAGCTAAGGTAGAAACTGACGAAGCTAAACGTAGAGAGCTATATAAAGAAATTCAACAAATTCTTGCTGAAGATGCAGTAGAATATCCTGTTGCAAATGTTAAGTCTATACTTGCAGTTCGTAAAGACTTTACAAACTTAGACGCAGCAAACCCTGCACCTATTCATATGTTTGATTACTTCAACAAGATTGAATCTAAATAAAACTATAACACAATGAACAGTCCCTTCATGGGATTGTTCATTTATTTAGGAGATATTATGACAAGACTTATACTAAGACGACTTTTACAAACCATACCTATGATAATAACTATTTCCATAGTTTCCTTTTTGCTTGTAAGAATCGCACCCTCTGACCCAGTTAGGGCGATGATAACACCTGAGTCCACTGTGGAAGACATCGAAAGAATCAGGGAGAACATGGGCCTTAACGACAGTTATGTCGTTCAATACAAAAGATGGGCGGGAGATATTTTAAAAGGCGACTTTGGTTACTCTTTTTCAAATCACAGACCTGTGCTTGACCAAGTTACTGAAAGACTTCCAGCAACCCTGGGACTTATGGGAAGCGCATTTATTATTTCAATTATAATCGGCACAATTATCGGTATTATTTCCGGAATGAACCAGGGAGGTATAGTGGATAAAATTTTTACACTTCTTTCCTACATAGGAATATCCATACCTTCATTCTGGTTTGCCATGATGCTGGTACATCTTTTTTCACTAAAACTAGGACTCCTTCCTTCAATCGGAATGAGAACCCTTGGCGTTGAAACCACAGCAGACCTTATTAAGCACTCTATACTACCAGTTCTTACACTTAGCATAGGCGACACAGCTGTAATAAGTAGATATGTAAGGGCAAGGGTAACAGACCAACTAAAAGAAGATTATGTTATGACAGAGCTTGCCCAAGGTAGTTCAAAGAGAGAACTCTTCTTTAAAAGTATTTTAAAAAACTCTCTCCTTCCACTTATCACACTAGTTGGAATGAGTTTACCAAGACTTGTTTCAGGCGCATTTATAACTGAAAGTATCTTTGGATGGCCAGGCCTTGGTCAACTTGGTATGAATGCCATCTTCACAGCAGACTACCCACTAATCATGGCAACAACAATGTTTGCTTCTGTACTATTAATCCTTGGAAATTTAATCTCCGACATCCTTTATGGAATTGTAGACCCTAGAATAAAGGAGATGAACTAATGAAAAATCTTTTTAAAAAATTAAAACAGAGTCCCCTTAGAGTCAAACTTTCCGTAGCGGTGTTACTAATCTTTATATTGTCGGCAATCCTTGCTGACCTGTACCCTAAAAATGGCATTGATACGGACATAACCAATGCACTGGTTCCACCAAATGGCGAAAATCTATTTGGTACCGATGACCTAGGTCGTGATTACTTTGCAAGGGCATTACACGGCGCAAGGGCTTCCCTTACAGTTGGTGTACTATCAGTAGTCATCTCCACCATACTTGGTTCCTTCGTTGGAATTATCTCAGGATACTTTGGTGGCAAAGTTGATATGATACTAATGAGAATGGTCGACATACTTATGAGTATACCTTCATTCTTCTTAATACTGATTTTAAACGCAGCACTAAAACCAGGTATTCAAAACATTATCATCATCATCGGACTATTTAGCTGGATGGGTGTTGCAAGGTTAGTTCGTGCAGAGACCTTAACAGTAAAAGAAAGAGACTATGTAACCTATTCAAAGTTAATCGGTGTTAGTCACAAAAAGATTATGACAAAGCACATTCTTAGAAATATAGTTCCCACACTTACAGTTGCGGCAACAGTCAACGTGGCATCAGCCATATTAACTGAGTCTTCCCTATCCTTCCTTGGACTTGGAGTAAGACAACCAAACTCCTCTTGGGGTTCAATGTTAAAAGATGCTCAACAATACCTAGGCACTTCACCATATTTGGCACTGTTCCCAGGGCTTTTAATCCTTTTAACCGTACTTTGCTTTAATGTAATTGGAGACTATTATAGACAGGAGATACAATGAAATTAGTAGAAATAAAGAACTTAAATGTAGAATTTCCAGGAAAGGAATATACTACCTACGCCGTTAACAATGTGAGTTTTGATATATACGAAAATGAAACCCTTGGCATTGTAGGAGAGTCTGGCTCTGGAAAATCAGTAACTGCAAAGTCCATATTAAATCTATTGAAGGACAAGTCTAAGTATAGCGGAGAAATTATCTATGATGGAGTAAACATGCTAGATGCTGATGAAAAGACTTTAAGGCGCATTAGAGGCGACGAAATATCCATGGTGTTTCAAGACCCAATGACATCTTTAAATCCCCTTTTCACCATCGAAAAGCAAATGTATAGACTTATAAAAAGACATAGAAAAGATTTAAGTACAAAGGAAATAAAAGAATTGTCCATAAAGTACTTGGACTTAGTTGGAATTCCCGATGCAAAAAACAGAATAAAATCATATCCTCACGAGTTTTCAGGTGGAATGAAACAAAGGGTTATGATTGCCATGAGTCTTTGTCTAGAGCCAAAACTTATTATTGCAGACGAACCTACCACTGCCCTAGACGTTACAATACAGGCGCAAGTACTAACGCTTTTAAACAATATAAACGAAAACTCTTCCCAGTCCACCCTACTAATAACCCACGACCTGGGAGTTGTAGCAAACACATGTGACAGAGTTATCGTGCTATATGGTGGAAAGATAATGGAAGAAGCAACCACAAAGGAACTTTTTACAAATGGACTTCATCCATATACAAAGGGACTTTTAGCATCACTTCCAAGAATTGGAGAAAAAGAAAGACTAGTTCCAATACCAGGTAACCCACCTGTTATAACAGAAAATCCAAAGGGATGTCCATTTTATGATAGATGTAGTTTAAGACAGGACATATGCAAGAATAAAGAATTACCAAAAAAAGAAGTATCCCCTACCCATAGGGTTTACTGTCACATGGTGGAGGTGTAGATATGGAAAAGATTTTTGAAATTAAAAATTTAAAAAAATACTTCCCTGTGAAAAAAGAAAAGGTATTTGAAGAGCAAAAATATTTAAAGGCACTAGATGGAATTGACCTTGAAATATATAAAGGCGAAACATTTGGACTAGTTGGAGAGTCTGGCTCGGGAAAGTCCACCTTAGGTAAATGTATTACAGGAATACATGACATAACAGAAGGCGATGTGTACTACAAAGGCAAAGATATAAACGACAAAGCCACAAAGAAGACTATGCAAAATGAAATTCAGGCGATTTTTCAAGATCCATACTCTTCCCTTAATCCAACCCTAACAGTTTATGAAATAATTGCAGAGCCAATTAAGACAAGACTTAAACTAAACGATGCAGAAACTAGAAAAAAAGTTGTAAAGCTATTAGAAAAAGTTGGACTATCACAAGAGATTATGAATAAAAAACCAGGACAATTTAGTGGTGGTCAAAGACAGAGAATCGGAATTGCAAGAGCAATCTCCACAGACCCTGAGTTTATACTATGCGACGAACCAATTTCCGCACTGGACGTTTCAATACAGGCACAAATAGTAAACCTACTAGAAGATTTACAAAAAGAACTGGGACTAACCTATCTATTTATTGCCCATGACCTGGCAATGGTACAACACATATCCCATAGAATAGGAGTTCTATACCTTGGCAATTTAGTTGAAGTTGGAAGCGGTAAGGATATATACGAAAACCCACTTCATCCATACACAAAAGAACTTTTAAATTCAGTTTTAAAACCAGAAGTTACAGGAGAAAAAGTATTGAGCCATGGCGACAGAGAAATCCCAAGCCCAATAGACCTTCCAGAAGGATGCGTCTTCCAAGGCCGCTGTCCAATTAAGACAGATATCTGTTCAAAAGAATGTCCTAAGCTTGTAGAAGTAAGTCCTGGACATAAAGTTGCATGCCATAATATATAGTGAGAAGTTAGAATGAGAAATTCGAGAAAATATATTTATTAAACAGAAGAAAATCCAGCAAGATTTTCTTCCTCTTCCAAAGCAGGTTTTCAGGACGGCCAGTTCTGAATCGTTTGGAAGGTAAGAAAAAGGGGATTTCAAGGGGAAAGCGATAGAAACCATACGAAAAGGTTTCTTAGCTTTCCCCTTGGTTGAATTAGGAAGTATGTTAGTAATAAAAAGTTGTAGGGCTTTCACCCTACAAAATAAAATTTTTAATAAAAGTTTTTACAAAAAACTTTGACAATAAACTTATGCCTTTTGCCGAGATTTTCAGAGAAAATCTCGAGGTCGCTTTCTGACACTTTCTTAAAGAAAGTGTCCGGGATCTTTCGACTTCAAAATTCCTCTGGAATTTTTCCGCTCAAGATGACAGGGTGCGTAGCTTCCCTGTTAAGCTCTTATTATCTCTATATCATATCCATCGGGGTCTGTTATAAAGTAAAAGCTTGGTCTCTTTGCATCGGAAAGGCCTCCCAGATCTGTCACTCTATATCCCTTGCTCTTATGCTCATCGTGATGCTTTTCAAGGTCTTCCACTTCAAATGCAATATGGGAATAGCCATTGCCTATGTCATATGGCTCGTGTCCATAGTTATAGGTTAGTTCTATTTCAAAGGCCCCTTCTTCCGGTGCCATATACACAAGTGTAAACTTGTCATCTGGATAGTCCTTTCTATTTGTTTCAATAAATCCGAATGCATTTTTGTAAAATTCTACAGATTTTTCTAAATCAACAACTCTAATACATGAATGTATCGGTTTAAATTTCATTTATATCACCTCTATTATCATATACCCCATACAAATGCCTTCAACCTATGGAAGTACATAACCTAAATGTGATAAAATAAGTATTTATGGAGGTATTATGATTTACTTTGACTATGCAGCAACTTCAATAAAAAGACGCGAAATATTTGAAGATGTTTTAAATAATTTTGAAAAATTCGACGCAAATCCCCACTCCCTTCATGGAATGGGAAGAAAGGCTCAGCAAGTTTTAGAAGACTCTAGGGAGAAAATCGCAAACTCCCTCGGTGTTAATAAAGACAATATAATATTTAATTCTGGAGCGTCGGAAGGTAACAACACCATTATTAGACACTTCACCGGTATTGGATATAAATTTTTATGTTCAGAAACGGACCATTCTTCTGTTATAAATTCACTAAAGAATTTAAATTCCAATTTTGAGTACCTAAAACTTGATGAACATGGACGAATTGTTATAGATGATTTAGAGAAAAATCTGGATGACAAAACCGTACTTATACTAACCCTTGTTAACAACGAAACTGGGGTTGTACAAGACCTTGAAAAAATCTCTGCCGTTTTAACGGATAAAGACGTTCACCTTCACATCGACAACGTACAAGGCTATGGCCACAAGGACTTCGACTTTGAAAGGGCTGACTCCATAAGCCTTTCTGGACATAAAATCGGCGGCATAAATGGTTTTGGAATTCTCTACTGTAACAAAAACATTCACAACCTAATCTACGCCGGCGAACAGGAAAAGAAGCGTCGTGGTGGAACTTCCTTTGTTATGGGTGCCTACTCCATGGCCAAGTCCTATGATAAAATAGTTTTGGAAAGGGATTTAATAAGAGAGATTAAACAAAGCTTTATTAACGAATTAAATTCTCTAGAAATTCCATTTGAAATTAATGGGGATTTGGAAAACTCCAGTGACCACATACTAAATTTATACTTTCCATTTATAAAGTCAGATCTTCTTTTGACCTACCTTGATATGAACGGCATCTGTGCATCGGCAGGGTCAGCGTGTTCCGCTGGGTCACTGGAAGAAAGCCATGTTATAAAGGCGATTTATGGAGAGGAAAGGGCAAAAAGGTCTATTAGATTTAGTTTTGGTTTCACTAATAATATTGAAGACGTAAAATATACGGTAGAAAAAATAAAAGAAATTTACATTAGAAAAGGTGATTCAAATTAAAAAGAGAGTTGTTTTAGGAATAAGCGGTGGCGTTGACTCCTCTGTTGCGGCAGTGGTGCTTAAAGAACAGGGCTACGACGTTACTGGCATATTTATGAAAAATTGGGACGATACAGACGAAAACGGATTTTGTACCGCAGAAAAAGACTACGAAGACGTTATAAAGGTTTGTAATCAACTGGAAATCCCCTACTACTCCATAAACTTTGAAAAGGAATACTACGACAGAGTGTTCACTTACTTTTTAGACGAATATAAAAAGGGACGTACACCAAACCCAGACATTATGTGCAATAAGGAAATAAAGTTCAAAGCCTTTTTAAACTTTGCCTACGACCTTGGCTTCGACCTAGTGGCAACGGGACATTATGCAAGAATTGGAGAAGCTAAAGACTCATCAAAACTACTTTTAAGAGGCGTGGATAACAATAAGGACCAGTCATACTTTTTAAGCATGCTTTCACAAGAGCAAATAAAAAATGTAATTTTTCCCATTGGCGACCTGGAAAAATCAGAAGTTAGAGAAATTGCAAGAAAACATAAACTTGCCACAGCAGAGAAAAAAGACTCCACTGGAATCTGCTTTATAGGTGAAAGAAACTTCAACGAGTTCCTTTCAAACTACCTTCCAGCACAAAAGGGCAAAATGGTTTCAGTTGACGGAGAAGTTATGGGAGAACACGAAGGGCTGATGTTTCACACCATCGGACAAAGACGTGGCCTTGGAATCGGCGGCGACGGCGAAGCCTGGTTTGTATGTGGAAAAGACATAGAAAAAAATGAGCTAATCGTATGTCAAGGAAAGGAAAATGAACATCTATTTTCAAATAGACTACTGGCGTCACAGTTTTCAACTGCACTAGTTGAAAAACTTCCAAAGGAGTTTGATTGCACAGCAAAGTTCAGGTATAGACAAAAGGATATCCCTGTTCATGTAAAATTTTTAGACGAAAGCCATGTGGAAATAACCTACGACCATGTTAAGTCAGTGACCCCGGGCCAAGCGGCAGTGCTATATAAAGATGAAATCTGCCTTGGATGCGCAATTATTGACGAAGTATGGAGAGATAGCCATAAACTTAAACTGTAGGAAGATTTCCCTTAAAATAAACTAATAAAAGTACTGCAAGTATGACAGTTAAAGTAGCTGTGTACAAAATATAGAGGCCATCCCTCTTCAGTACATTATTTAGTGGGAATGGAATCTTTTTACTCCTCAAAGTTTCAATGATTTCCCTTACAAGAACAATCATAAACAAAATAATTAGAATTTTTAACATAATAATCACCTATTTTGATTATATCATTAAAGGAGCGATTTAATGAAAAATAAAGAGAGACTACAGATTGTGCTTCTTACGGTCCTTTCCTTATTTATATTTATTTTTATAATTGACGGAAGCAAAGTCTACACAATTTCAAAAAGAAATTTAGAAAACGACGCAGTTAATTTTCTACTGAAATACGTTCCAGAAGATGAGACGGACACAAAACTCCTATTAGATGAAAAGACAAAATCATCCCATCTTTTGATTTTTAAAACTGGGGACACATATACTGCAGTTACCTACAACAAGAGTCTGCTGTTTAAACTATACACAAGGGACTCGGTCTATTATAATATCGAAAAATTGGATCACTATAAAATACATCAAGACAACGACAGAAGTCACATCACCTACGATATTTCAAAAGTTAGTGATGACATTAAGGTAGATATAGATACAAAGACATCAAACCAAATTATTTATAATAGTATCTACGCCTTGATTTGCTTTGCCATTGTAATATTTGGAGTCTACTTTGCAGTAAAAAGAAAAATAAAAACTAGGGAGGATCAGTAATGCCCTACCACTACTACGACTATTTAAACTTTAGAGGAGATATTACCATAGACATTGACGGACTAAGCCCAGTAGACGCATCGATTTTTGCAAGGCTGTCCTATTTGCCACTGGAACTAATAAATAACTTTTCATCCATGAGCATAAAAGACCTTGGAGAGGAGCTTTTAAAGAAAGAAAACCTTGAAGAAAACTTAGTTACCCCAGAAGATAAAAAACTTTTAACAGAAGTCATTAAGACAAAGCGTTTCGAAAATATTGAAGTTGTAAAATTCGAAAGCGAAACCGATATAGAAATTCAAAAACAATTTGCCGCCATGACCTTTTTACTACCAAATGAAATCGCCATGGTGACCTTTAGAGGAACAAATAGAGAGCTTATTGGATGGAAAGAAGACTTTAACATGAGCTTTTTAGACTCAGTTCCATCACAACTTTCCGCACTGAAATACTTAGAAAAAGTCGCAAAAGAATATGAACATATAATTATAAATGGTCACTCAAAGGGTGGAAACCTGTCCCTATATAGCCTAACAAAATGCAAAAGCGAAGTCTACGAAAAAGTAATTCGAGCATTTAACTTCGACGGTCCAGGCCTTACAGAAGAAAGCCTAACGGACGAAGTTCGAAAAAGAGCAAAAGAAAAGATGACAAACTATATACCACAAGGTTCCATCGTTGGCACATTACTGGAAAGAGAAGGCAAAGAAAAAATAGTTTCATCAAAAGAAGATCCATTAAAACAACATGACATGTATAATTGGCAAATAGCAGGACGGGACTTTTTATACCTGGACCACCTTTCAAAAGAAAGTAAATTTGCAGAGTTCACACTAAAACAATGGATTTCAAAAGTGTCCAGCAAAAATAGGGAGCTTTTCTTCGAAGCAGTCTACGATCTTTTCGACCAAATTGGAAAAACCGAATTCAATCTTATTTTATCCAATAGAAACGTTATAAAAACCTTGGGACAACTGACCATATCCCTGAAAGACCTACCATCAGACCAAAGAAAAATTGTAATCGATGGAGTGATAGAACTGTTAAAAATCGCAAGTAGAAACTATGTTGAAATGAGAAATGAAAATAGAAATAAGTAAGAAGAAAGCTGAACAAGGCTTTCTTTTTTTTGTGGGTTTTATCTTAGTCTTTTTAAAAGATAAAACCCTGCTCTTAGGAATAAAATCCATCGTTATGTCATTCATCGACTTCATTTCAGGAATAAGAAACCTAGTACTGTCATTCTGAGCGAAAATTTTTACGAAGTAAAAATTGAAGTCGAAGAATCTCGCATTTGATTTATCAAATGCATAAAACGCCCGTATTGTCATGTTGAGCGAGCGTAGCGAGTCGAAACATCTCGAGATTTTCTTTTAGAAAATCTCGCTAGTCCCCATCACGCATCAAACTTCTCATTTCCCACAACCAAAAAAAGAACTCAGGATTTCTCCCAAGTTCTTTTCTTTTAACTTACTTACTTAGTTCATTAAGAACTCTATCACTTACCATACTTCTACCACCAATTGCAGTTATCTTTTCGATATTTGCTTTAGCGATATAGTCTTTTAGTGATTTTGGTGCGCTGTTTGCTTGTGTTAATAGGATTGGCATATCTAAGATACCGCCTACTGGTCCTATTACAAGTGCGTCCATCCATTGTTCTCCATTTGCTAAGAATATTTTGTTTGTATTAAACTTCTTAGTTGCTATATCAATAGCTGTTTCGTATCTTGTTGGCCCGCTTAGTCTTTCTACTACTGTTGGTAGTGATTTTTCTAATGGTTTAGATACTGTTGAATATCCACCTGCTATTGTCACCTTTGTTATTGAAAGGTCTTTTATAGCTTTTGCTACTGTTGGTGGTAAGCTATTGTATTTAACTAGTAGTATTGGATAGCCTTCTCTTGATGCGTATGGTGCTACTGTTAGTGCATCGGCAAATACTTCTCCTGATGCTACTACTGCATGTCCAAGTTTTCCTGTTATTCCTACTACTCTTCTTGCAACTTGTGCTGAAGTTTCGTATCTGTCTTTACCGTAGATTCTTTCTACATTATCTTTATCAAATTTAGTTAATTCTTTCTTAACTGCTTCTGATACTGATGAGTTTCCACCTACGATTATTACATCTCTTGCTCCAAGTCTTTGAATTTCTGCTGCTACTCTTGGGTCAAGCTTGTTAGTTTCTGTTAGTAGGATAGGTGCTTTTAATAGCTTTGATAATACTGATGCAGTCATTGCGTCAGGGAAATCTTTTCTATCTACTACTATTACTGTGTCTGCTTGTCCAAAGTATCTCTTAGAGATTTCGATAGCAGTTTCAACTCTGTCATCACCATGAACTCTATCTGGTGTTTCTGGTTTTGTAGGAGTTGTTGGAGTTGATGGTGTATCTTTTTTAACTGTAACTTCAACTGGTGGGGCAGATTTTTTCTTACCTTCTTCAGTTTGAGTTACTTTGATAACATCTTGATCTTTTGGTTCTTTTCCTTTTGGTACTTCTGCTTCCCAAGTTTTATCATCTTTAACAGTTGTTGTAATTATTGTTGGTTTGTTTGGATCTTCAGGATTTGGAATTACAACTTCAATCGTAGAGCCTTTTTCACCCTTACCTGTGATTTTCTTGTCGCCAGGTTTAACTGGGTTAACTGTAGGTTTTTCTGAAGTAGCTTGTCTTCTTTCCCATGTTCCAGTTACAGTTTTATTTTCTGAAATGTTATTAAATTCCTTTGGATCCCATTCTTTAAATGTCCATTCATATACAGCAGTTACTTTCCCTTGATCATCTTTAATAGTTTGAGTAACTTTTTTATCGATATTAGAAGGTGTATATGAATAGTTTTCTTTTGCTGTTACTGTTTTGTCTGCTGGAATTAATGATTTAGTTCCAGCTTTTAATTCTTCTGGTAAATCATTTGCAGCAATTTCTGGTCTGTCTGCCTTATCTGCGTCAATTCCTTTAAATACATGTGTTACAGTAAATATTTTTGAAGCTTTAGCTGTGAATACGTCATTATCACTTCTTACCACATGATCATTAGGTTTATTAGGTGCTTTAGCTTCCCATACAACGCCAGTATATTTTGTAGGTTCTGTTACTTCTGCATTTATATGATCGAAGATAGTTGCTTCAGTTCCAGCAATTTTTAACTTATATTTGTCAAGGTTAGTGTTTGGTTTTACTTTATACTTACCATATTCTACAGGTGTTGCTGCACCAATTGTGCTTCCAGCTTTAACGCCTTCACCTAGCTTAAATGTTACTTCTAGTGCATCATCTGGTGTATTGTTATTTGTTGGACCTGTTATATGAGGTATTACATATAAATCTTGGTTTTCAACATCAATATATGACTTATCGCTAAATGTTACTCTTATTGTTCCTTTATTTGGATTTTTTTCTGCTGCTTCTTCTTTTGAAGTTCTTGCAGGAGTTGTATGGTCATTAAATGAAGTTTTTGCATCATTCAAATAACCTTCTATAGTTGTCTTCAATGTTTCATCAGTTACAGTATCGGCAACCTTAACTCCGTCTTTCCATGGTATAGTATCTCCTACCCATACCTTCAATGGTACTGGTGCAAGATTTGCTTTTGTAATAATCTCTGCTATCGTAAGAGCTTCATATTGGACAGTCAAAGTAACATTTTTCTTAACATTTTTGTTACTGTCAATTGCATCTGCTGGATTTTTATCCCAAACGTATTTGCTAGAGTCATTTAATTTTACCTTGCTCTTACCATCTGTAACTTTTGAATAAACTTCAACATTGATGTCCTCAGTTCCATTAGCCTTTTTACCACTTAGTTTATTTGCTTCTAAATCTAATGTTGCATTATTTGGATTTACATAGTAAACAAGTTCTTCTACTAATCCAGCATTATCAGTTGGTTCATCTGCTTGAGTATCTGTCTTTAGCCATAATTTTCCTTTATTAGCATCTGCCGTTTTAAAAGTAACTTTTAAATAACCAGCTGGTTTTGTATCACCAGGTTTTTGTACGACAATGTCGTCAATTTTCTTGTAGTGGAATTTAACTGTTTTTATATTTGTATCTTTAGTTTCATACTTTGCATTTGCTGGTATTTCAATACCACCTGTTCCCTGTGTAGTATCTTTTTCATATCCAATTAGGTCGTGGTAGTCTTTTGTTAAATCAGTTGCTTGTACTTTAGCATCTTCAGTGCCTTGTTTTTCAGTGATATAAGTCTTGTTAGGAAGTTTGTATGCTGAAATATCATTTGAAGGATCATTTATTTTATTTCCATCTGCCCAGTATTCAATCTTAACTGATCCATCACCTAGTTTTGTAGCTGATGCAATGAAGCTTTCATCTTCGTAAGTTTTGTTATCAGATTTTAATCTTCCTGGGAATACTGTGGTTTTATCTTTATCCCATTTTCCAGTACCTGTTTTATAGCCTGTTTGAACATCTAATGTTGGGAAATCAGCTTCGGCAAGTCCTGTATTTGGTTTGATATAGAATGTTGAGTGAACAACAGTGTTGGTTTTGTCGCCATTTGTATCTCCCACTTTAACACCTTCACCAAGTTTAAGTTCAACCTTAATCTTGTTGTCAGGTAGATTATCAGGATTGATATATTTAGGATCAGTATTTGGCTTTTCCTCAACCTTGTGTTCTGATACATATAGTTTTTGTTTTGGAACTTCAATAGTAGATTTGTCCTTAAATGTTATCTTAATTGTACCTTCAAATGGATCTTTTTGTGCTGTACTTGAATTTCTAGCAGGTGTTGTTGCGTCTGCATATTTAGTTTCAGTTTCATTTAAAATCCCTTGAAGAGTATCGTCTTTAGCTTTAAGTTCAACACCTTTCTTCCAGTCGATTTTTGAACCGTCTGTATCCGTATCATCTTTCCAAACTTTAATGTCGACCGGTTTAAGTTTATCAATAAACTTAGCTGCTGTTTTATCAGCAACAATAGCTGTTAAAGTAATTTCTTTCTCTTTATTTATTTTGTGACTTTTATTTGTAATAGTAGAATTAGGTTTTGAGCTAAATGTCCACATATTATTAGCGTCTACCTTGTAAAGATTGTCATTCATTGAAACAGCATTTACATCTGCTACATCTTTTATTTCTATTCCTTCAACTGGATTTACATAGTAAACAAGAGGTGATTTTGCTTTTGCACCATCAAGTTGTAGCTCAGCTTTTTTAGAATCTTTGTCATCAACTTGATAAATTACTTTTGCATAATGCTTTTTAATATTTTCTGTTACCTTAGGATTATCATTTCCATTACCATCTTTTTCAGGAATAATACTGTCAAGTTTTTTGTAAGGAACTTCTACTGTGTATCTACCATTTTCGTCATACTTTTTACCAGTTACATCGATATTCCCACTTCTTTCATATCCGATAAAGTCTGGCTCTGGAATTGTTTCCTTTTTAACATCTTCCCCCTTGTTTCCTTCAGCAAATTTTGGATAATCTTTACCTTGAATCTTGTATATATCTTTAATAGCTTTGCCTTCTGCATCTACATATTGAACTGCAACTCTACCTTGAGCTACTGGTGCGTATACAGCGTAGAATGTTTTATTTTCTTTTACTTCATATCCATTTGGATCTACAAGTTTATCTGCATTTTGTCCATTGCTAAAGTCTAGATCTTTATTAGCTTCATCAATAACCCATCCAACAAATTCTTGGTCTTTGTTGTCTTTTTGTGGAATGTTTGTGATTTGATTTGCTTTTGGTATTTCAACAGCTGCTAAGTCTCCAAATGCTTCCCCTATTTTCATGGAGTGTCCTATTGGTTGTTCAGTTTTAACTGCTTGGTCAAATTTAGCTCCATTTGGATCAAATTTAACTTTTAGTTCTTCTCTCATTGTAGAAACGAAAGGAGTCTTATAGTCTCCAGTTATATTGAAGTGGTATTTTGTATCTCCATTTTCAATAGTTCCCTTAGTCTTCTCTTCTCCATTTTGGTCTATGATAAGTCTCCAAAGAACAGCGCCCTTCATGTCACTAACTAAGAAATCGTGTCTAGGAATAGTCCCTTTATTTTCATCTTTAACAACTACTCTTTTTTGACTTACATAAAGTTCTCCACCTTCATTAGAAACAGACTTATATTCATTTGGATCTAACTCATTTTTATTAAGTTCAACTTCATGAGGCCTATTTTTTCCATCACGATAAATAGCTTTAACAGTTGGTATTTGCTCTTCTTTATTATTAGTAAACCAAACAGCCTTATATAGAGGCATAGCTCTTTGAGCCACAGTAAGAGTCACTGTTTCAGTATCAAAATTTCCTCCATCTTCAACTTCAAGCCTTATTTCATATCTAAAGTCGGTTGGTACTATTAAATACCACTTAGTTGGATCTTTATGATCTTCGTTATTCTCATCATAATCTTTCGTTTTTACAAAATAAAAAGATTGTTCCTCAATATCTTCTTCTGTTGGATTAATTGTAGATTCTGCTATTTTAGTGTCATCTTCTTTTAAAGCGACATACACTTTAAAATTAAAATCATTTCCAAGTGTTAATCCAACTGTGTTTGATGTAAGTTTGAGTCTAATCCAATTTTCCATTGGATCACCAGCTGCCCTAGTTCTATATTTAGGTGTTAGTAATTTTTCAGGATTTTCTAACCCTAAGTCAGAAACTTTGTAGGCCTTATAGGTCTTGCCATCAATTTCTTGAATTTCATATTTTACTTCTTTTACTTCTTTTACTTCATTAGGATTACTTGTATTTGCCATCGATGGATTTACTAAAGTCCCGAGCAGCATACTAAAAGCAAGCAAAAAAGAAATTATTCTCTTTTTATTCATTTCTCCTCCTTTAAGTTTTATTACAGGAAAGGCTCTTGCCTTCCCTGTAATACTCTATTATTTTACTTTTGTCCAATAACTATTGTCATTGTACCCATCTTTATGGGCCTTTAATTCAATAGTGGTACCTGAGTTAATTGGTTCGTCTAACGTAAAGCTATATGTTCCAAATCCATTTGTTTTTATCTTGCCCATAGAAACTTTATTAATAAATACTTCTACATCGCAAAGACTTGGGTAAGTTCTAATAGTTATACTTTGATCACCAACTTTAGGATCGTTTATACTTACTTTTAAAGTTTCTTTCCTTATTTTTTCTAAGGCTTTTTCAATTTTAGTAGTAGATTCAGTAATCTTAGTATTATTTTTTAGATTTTCTTTACCTTCTTTGATAGCTTTTTCTAGCTCTCTTCTATCCTTACCTGGTTTATCCTTGTAACCATCTTTCTTGGTTTCTTCTTCTGCTTCTTTAATAATCTTAATTAAATCAAGTTTATCTTGAAGTTCTTTCTTGATAGGATTGTAATCATCAGCTTTCGGATCTTTACTTCCTGGTATTGCATCAATCTTATCTTGTGCATCCTTAATATTTTCAGGTGTTGGATTGTCCTTAGCTTTATCAACTGCTTTATCAGCTTCTTTTTGTGCAATTGCCTTGTCTAATTCTTTCTTAGCATCGTCAACTTTGCCTTGATCAATAGTTGAATCATTTTTATCGCCTTTGTCCTTAACATCTTTAGCCTTATCTAAAGCTTCTTTTAATTCCTTGTCGATTGGCTTGTTTTCATCAAGATTCTTATACTTGCCAGTATCTTTATCTTTTTCGCCTGCAATTGGATCCGCTTTATCAATTGATTCTTTTAGCTTAGATGTATCAACACCAACTATCTTTTCATCGGATGTGTTGTCAGCTTTACCTGGTTCTGATGCTGTTGCAACTACCTTATCTCCGTCTACTAGTTTGTCTGTAGTTACTTTGAAGTTTCCATCTCCGTCAGCCTTACCTCTAAATTCACTTGATGTTCCATCTTTCTTTGTAACTTTAA
Source organism: Lagierella sp. ICN-221743 (assembly GCF_037890055.1). Lineage (NCBI taxonomy): Bacteria > Bacillati > Bacillota > Tissierellia > Tissierellales > Peptoniphilaceae > Lagierella > Lagierella sp. ICN-221743. The sequence goes on from NZ_JBBKBD010000016.1 coordinate 26,849, forward strand.
CAACTATATCTGCATTCTTTTCTGCTGTACCTGTTACAAAGTTAGTGTCTTTAGTTGCCTCTTTTATTTCAGGTTTTTTAGTTAACACTTTATCTACAACTTCAACTTCTGTTGGATCTGACTCAACTTTTGAATCATTAATTGTAGTTACTATTATCTTATCACCTTTAGCAGCTTTCGGATCAAGTGGTACTACAATCTTACCATCTTCAACCTCAACCTTAGTACTTGGTTTTTCTTTTATCTTCCAAGTGTTGTCGGCTTGTTTTTCGATGGTTAATGAATCATTTTCATTGACTTTAACCTTAATAGTTGTTGCTGTTTCGTCTGCTAATGTTGGGTCTACAATCTTAACTTCTTTTTCACCAGTATAAACCGGGTCAACTATTGGTTTTTGACTTGCTTTTTTAACAACTGTCTTGTCAAATGCTTCGTTAGCTGGGTCTTCGCCATCTTTAAATGTTACTTTGATTAATTCTCCTGCTTTTAGTGTAAGCTTGCCATCAACAGGAATTTCAATCTTACCATCTTTTTCAGTAACTTTAACTTCTGGCTTAGAATCTTTAACCTTCCAAGTTTTAGCTGCTGTATCTTTTACAAGTGTTACAGTTTTTGCTCCGTCAGTAACCTCGATTGTTTTAATCTTGTCTTCTGCCTTTGGAGCATTAATTGTTACATTCTTGTCCTTTTCTCTTATTTGAGAAATTACTGGAGTAGAAAGTTTAATTGTCTTTCCACCTTCCCAATTTGAGTTCTTATCTCTAATTACTCTTGCTTGTTCTGGTGAAGATTCTTTCTTACCAGTTTCTTGAGCAGTGATTTCGATTAAAGTTCCTTCTGGAAGTTTTTCTTTTAATGTTGCGATTAAATATCCAGCGTCTTTATCAGTTCCAGCTACAGGTGTGCCGTCAATAAGATTTGCTTTATTTGTATCGTCTGCTTTGTAAATCTTAATTATTGCGCCTTTAGCTGCTTTAAATCTTACTTTTGTAACAGAGTCAGCACCTTGGTTAGCTGCAGTTACATCTGTAGGTTTTGCAGTTTGGTCCTTATTAACTTCAAGGGCTGTTGGTGTTTCCCCTGGATAAGTTATTTCACTGTTTCCAACTGCTACTTTAACTTCAGCCTTAATCTTTTGACCGTTGTTACCACCGTCTGCTACATCCTTGTCTGAAAGTTCGATGTTGTTTAATGGACTTACTTTAATTCCATATTCTTCAAATTTTGCAAACTCAACAATTTTCTTGTTGCCCATTTGGTCTGTTAGTAGAACTTTCATGCCTGCAAGATTTAGGTGTTCCTTGTTGTTGTAAACCGTCTTATTTGGTGATGCCACTACTTCAAGTCCTCTAATCTTATCTTTATCAAAGGCTTGTGAAGTGTCTGGTTGGTTATCGCCGTCAAGGTCATCATATACTACTGTTTCTTGCGCTGGTGATGTTCCCTTAGGTGCTAGTGTTGCTGTTACGCTTACTTTTGTTCCCTTCGGAAGTTTTGCACCATCTTTTGTAGCACTGATTTCGTAATTTCCATCAGAATTAGCTGTTGCGTTTCCTACTTCAATATTACCAACTTTTGCTATAACTTTTGCTCCTGGTTCGGCTTCACCTTTGATTGTAGTTTTAGCTTCGTCTTTAAAGTTATATGCAAGAGCTGATGGTCTTTCTGTTTTGTTTGCAGTTGGATCATCTGCTTTGCCATCGGCATCAAGATCATCAAATACTTTTGTTTTGATTTCGCCTGATGGTTTCTTGTTGCCATATTTAGCTTGTGCTTTAACTACTGTGTCTGCGTCTAGTAGTATAGCTGGGTTGTTTAGTTCAAGCTTATAAGCACCAGTATCAGCATTAGCGTCAACTGTCTTAACAACTTCTTGTCCCTTGTTTTGGAACTTAATTGTTACTTTTGAACCTGGTTCTGCCACACCTTCAATTGTTGTGAAAGTTGCTGCTTTCTTAGGTGTTGTGTCACCGGTACCAATATTTCTAGCAATTACTGATGTGATGGTTGTGGTTTCATATAAGTCTGCTATTCCGTCATTATCAGCGTCTTTTATAACTGAAGCTAGTGCTGGGTCTGATGGCAATGCCTTGTCAGCTTCTTTAGCTGTTACTTTTATAACTGCATTATCAGCTTGTCTTGTAACTTCTGCAGTAAATTCTCCTGTAGTTGGGTCTGCCTTTACGCCGCCTGCCGGTGTGATGTCATCGCCATTTACATTGTAAATCTTGATTTCTGCATCAGCTTTTGCCTTACCTGTTACTGTTGTGGTTGTCTTAGCTTTATCTGTTACTTTGCCATTTTCAACCTTGTTTTGGTTCATTGCCTTAACATCAGTTGGCATAGCTGATTTTTGTTTTTCATCATCAGTGCCGTCTGAGTTTATATCTTCAAAGACTTGTTTAACCACTGGTGAAGATTCTGTCTTGCCTGGTTCTGTTGAAGTTACCTTTACAGGTGTACCAGGTGCTAATTTGTCTTTAAGAGTTATTGTAAATTCACCCTTTGAGTCTGCCTTAATCTCAGTACCATCTGTTAAGTCCTTGCCGTCGATATCAGTAACTTTTATTATTGATCCTTCAGGTGCTTTACCTGTTACTGTTGTCTTTTGTGGATCTTTTCCTAAGTTTCTTGCAAGAACGTCAGTTGGATCTGCTGATTTGTTCATAGAAACTGATAATGTTGAAACTGTTTTTCCTTCGATAGTCTTCTTATCTTGACCTACTGTTATTTCCTTGCTTACCATAATAGGTTGTTTGTCGTGGTCTTTGATTGTCAAAGCAGTTTCATTTGCAGGTGTAATTGTAAATCCTGCATCTGTAATGGCTTTAGCTCCTACATAAGTTTCTTGGATGCCCGCCTTATCTTTTACAACAATCTTTAATCCTGCTAGGTCAAGTTGTTGTCCTTCTGCATAAGAAAGTTTTGTTGGTCCAAATACATCTATAGATGTGAGTTCATCGGCCTTGAAGGTTCCCTTTTCATATTGGGCTGTAATATCAGTTGATTGAGTGAATGTGCCCTTTAGTGCTGGATCCCAACCCTTGTGTCCATAGTTTTGGTTTGGAATAACAACTGGTGCTTTTTCTGTTAAATCGACTTCTACGCCCTTAGCAACATAGGTTGTTGTCTTGGCTCCGTTTGCAAATCTACCGTTATCTCCCGGCTTAAATGTGATTAGAACATTATCGTCTTCTTTCTTGTCAGAAAATACTGATTTGTAATTTGCTGTAAATGTCTTTTTGTCAGTGTACATTGCAGGTGTTGAAAGTTTTGCTTCTTCACTTCCATCCATCCACTTGTCAAATAACCAGTTGGTGTAAGGTGTAACTTTCGGTGCTTTTTCATTTAGAGCAACTTGAGCTTTTGGATCAACCCAAAGTTTCTTTACTACTACTGGAGTAGTGCCATCTTTACCGAAGTTACCGTGTTCACCTGCCATGAATGTGATTTCAGTCCATCCTTTTACATACTTGTCAGAGATTGATTCAGTGTACTTAGCGTTTATAGTTGTTGTTGCGTCAGTAAATGTTCTCTTAAGGTCACTGTCCCAACCTGTGAAAGTTTTCTTGTCTTTGCCTGTAACTGTTGGAGCCACATCTGTAAGGTCGACTAATTTATCTTTCTTTACATAGAAAGTAGTTTTTTGGTCTACTCCATTTACTTGTTTAAATTCTCCGTCAGTTCCTGCAGCAAATTTAACTTCTACAAAGCCTTCTTTAGCTGTATCGGAAATATCTGATTCGTAAGTTGCCTTATAGTTTGTTGTTTGAGTGTATTTTATTTTTGCATCTAATGCTACATCTGCAGTACCGTTGTTCCACGCCTTAAATGAATAGTTTATAGCCGGATTTACAGTAGGTGCTATTGTGCTTAATGCAATTTCAGAATCTGGGTTTACATATTTAACAGTCTTTGCATCGTTAGGGAAAGTTCCGTGGTCGCCTGCATTGAATGTTATTTCTATATAACCTTCTTTCTTTGTATCTGAAACATCATCATCTTTTAGATACTGGGCTGTGAAAGTTCTGTTTGCTTCTACAGTTTGAGCATTAACAGTAACCTTTGTTATTTCCTTATCCCAGCCGTTTGCCTTCCAGCCAACATGTGGAGTAACTTCTGGTGCTTGGTCTGTTAGGTCAACTTCTTTGTCTGGTCTTACCCATAGAGAGTAGTCTTTGACTTCTGTTGAGCTTGTGCCAGTTGTCTTACCAAAGTTACCATTTGCTCCTGCTTCGAATTTAATTTCAATAAAGCCATCTTTTTGTCCTTTAGAGAAATCTGATTCATAGGCAGCTGTAAAGGTGGTTGACTTGTCATAAGTTGCTGGAACTGTTAAGTCTGTTATATTTGTTTCAGCATCTTTCTTCCAACCGATACATGAGTAGCCTTTTTGGATTTCAAGGCCCGGTACTTGGTCCTTTAGTGCAACCTTTGTATTTGGTTTTACCCAAATAACAGTTTTTGCATCTGGCTTAAATAGACCCTTGTCACCTGCGTTGAAAGTGATTTGTGTCCAGCCGTCTACTGCTTCAGTTGCGATTGCCTTTTCGTTTTTACCAGTGTGAGTTGTGTCTGCTGTATAAACTTTTTGTAATGGTTTATCCCAACCTGTAAAGTAGTAGCCATTGTCAGGAGTAACCTTTGGTTCTTTGACTGTAATGTCTATTTCTTTATCTTTTCTTACATAGATTGTTGTTACTTGGTCTTGGCCATTAACTTGTTCAAATTTACCATGGTCGCCTGCTAAGAACTCAACTTTTACAAAACCTTCTTTAGCAACATCAGAAAAGTCTGATTCATAGGTTGCAGTTAAAGTTTTTTCTGCAGTGTATGTTTGAGCTGTGTTCATATCAGCGGCAGCTTGTCCGTCCATCCACTTGTCAAAGGACCAGTTAGTTTCAATTACGAGTTCTGGTGCGATTTCTGATAATTTAACTTCTGATTTTGGATTTACCCAAATATCTTTTACTGTTACTGGACTATTTTCTTTTGTACCGAAGTTTCCGTGTTCACCAGACTTAAAGGTAATCTTAGTGAAACCTGGGATTTCAGAATCAGAAGAAATTTTTTCGTATTTTGCTGTAAATGTTGCTGGTGCAGCGAATAATTTTTCTGTTTCTAAATCTACATCAGCGCTTCCATCGTTCCATGCTGATAGTCTGTAGTTCTTATCTGGAGTGATTCCCGGAGCAATTTCTTTTAGTGTAAGTTTTACTTCAGGGTCAACCCACTTAACTGTGATTGCATCTTGAACAAAGCGTCCGTGATCTCCTGAGTTGAATTGTAGTCTTGTCCAACCTTCAACTGGCTTGTCAGAAACTGCCTTTGTGTATTGGGCTGTTATAGTTGTGTCTGTGCTTACCTTAATTTTTGTTAGGTCAGCAGGAGCATTATCAATTGCCCAACCCTTGTGTGATAAGCCACTCTTAGGTGTTACCTTAGGTGCTTTATCTTTGATATCAACTTCTTTATTTGCCCTTACATAAGTTTCAGTTGTTGCACCTTGGTCGAAAGTACCGTCTGTTCCTGGAGCGAAAGTTACTTTTACGAAACCTTCTTGTGGTGTAGTAGATATATCTGACTTATAAGAAGCAGTATAGGTTTTTGCTTCCGTATATTTGCCAGCAACATCTAATTCAGTGGCTGCATTTTCGCCGTCCATCCACTTATCAAATGACCAGTTCTTGTCATCAATAGTCTTTGGTGCCTTGTCAGATAATTTTACATCTGCCTTTGGATCAACCCATAGTTTCTTTTCAACGATTGGTGTCTTGTTTAGGGTTCCAAAGTTTCCGTGCTCTCCTGACTTAAATGTGATTTCAGTCCAGCCAGGTACAGGTGTTTCAGATGTTGAGCCTGCGTATTTAGCTTTAATTACTGTCGCTTGGTCTGATTTTGCAAAGCTGCCAACTAAGTCTTTGTCCCAACCAGTGAAGGTCTTGCCTTCGGTTGTTACTGTAACTTCTGGGGCAGATTTTCTTAAGTCAACAAGTGTATCTGGTTTTACCCAAATTGAAATTTCTTTTTTACCATCAGCAAATGTTCCGTCATCGCCTGCCAAGAATTTAATTTCTTGGTGGCCGTCAACTTCTGTTGTAGAAATTTCTTGCTTATAAGTTGCCTTAATAGTTGTTTCTTGCTCATACTTCTTAGCTGGTGTAAGAGCAGGATCCCAACCTGTGTGTTCAAAGCCCTTATTAGGGATGACACGTGGTTCAGGCAATACTAATTCCTTAGCAGGATTTACCCAGTAAGTTACTTGTGTACCTTCAGCGAATTTACCATTTTCACCAGCGTCAAAGGTAACTTTTGTAAAGCCGTCGGTTTGTTCCGTCTTAATATCTCCAGCTGATGCGTAAGTTGCCTTTATTGTTGTTGCTTTATTAAATGTGTCAACAAGCTTGTGGTCCCATTTAATAAATAGGTAGCCAGATTTTGGTGTAACTGCTGGTGCCTTGTCTGTTAAGTCTACCTTCTTATTTGGATTTACCCAGAAGTCTTTCTTAACATTGTCGGCAATTGTACCATTCTTACCTGCATCAAAAGATACTTTTACAAAGCCATCTTTTTTTGTTTCAGAAATGTCTGATTCATAAGCCGCCGTAATAGTTGTTGCTTTAGTGTATTTTGCTGGTGTGTTTAATTCAACAGCTGCATTGTCCTTTGTCCAGCCTGTGTGTGAGTAGCCTGGATGTGGAACGATGCCCGGTGCTGGTAATGTCAATTCTTTTGCAGGGTTTACCCAAAGTTCTGTCTTTGCGTCCTTTGCAAATTCACCATTGGATCCCTTATCAAAAGTAATCTTAGTGTAGCCAGCTTTTTCTGTTGTTGAATAATCGGAATCTAGTCCGTATTGGGCTGTAATTGTTTGGTCGCCTGCGTCAGCCTTGAAGTTTACAACTAAGTCTTGGCTCCATCCTGTGTGGATGTATCCTGCGTCAGCTGTTAGCTTTGGTGCTTTTTCCCTTAGGTCTACAATGGTGCCAGGTTTTACCCAATAATCTGTTTTTTGTGCAGGATCGGTTACATTAAATTTACCGTGTTTTCCTTGATCAAAGGTAACTTTGATGTAGCCTGCCTTTTCCTTATCAGAAATTAATTCATCACTGTTATAAGTTGCGAGAATTCTTTCTTCCTTAGTGTATTTCTTTGCAGTATCTATGGCTGGGTCCCAAGCCTTGAAGCTGTAACCAGTGTTGGCAGTAACTTGTGGTGCTTGATCAGCTAATTTAATTTCCATAGCTGGGTTAACATAGATAGTCTTTGTTCTTGCGTCGCCAATCTTACCTTTATCTAAAGCGTCAAAAGTAATTGGTGTGTAACCGTCTTTTGGTGTTTCGGATGTTGCGACATCTTCTTCGTATTGGGCAGTTGCTGTAAAGTCTTCAGTAAATTTCGCTGGAATAGCCTTATCCCATCCGCCATTAGCTGCTTTAACTTTGTAGCCTGCTGCTGGTACGATTTTCGGTACCTTAACTTCAGAGCTTGCAGTGTCCTTCTTAACAAGGAAGGTATTAACTCCCTTTAGTCCGCCGTTTTTGCCAGCGTTGAATAATACTGTTACGTATCCTTCGCGTTTTTCGCCCGGTGTTGGATTTTCAATAACGTTAGGACGATTGTCTTCTACTTTAATTGCAGATGTTTCTGCATTTAAAGTTTTTGCAGCTTCTGTTTCTGTCTTAGCCTTGTAAGTTAAAGTAACTTTAACTTTTTTATCGTTGTCAGCTGTTGTTAATTCTTTTGCTGTAGTCTTATCAAAAGCATCTGTTCCTAGTGCTAGGGCAAATTTGTTATCGCTCTTGATTTCGTCATAGCCAAAGTATTTGAAATTACCTAGGCTGTCTGTAACTTTTACAACAAGTGGTTTCAAATCAAGTGTCGCCTTGCCAGTCTTGTAGTCAAGTTCATAGTTAAGGGTTGGTTGATTTGTAACTTCCATTGATTTAGCTTTTGTAATGTCAAAATTTTCTTCGCTGTCTGCTTTGCCGTTGCCATCGCTGTCGATTTGAACGATGATGTTCTTTCCTGCATTGGCTGTTAATTTTGTATTGCCTGCCTTGTATGTTGCAGTTACAACTGCTGGTGAGTCTGCAACAGCTACTTCTTTTGGTGCAATTGTAAGTTCATCGATAGCTTTTTCGCCGATTTTGAACTTGCCTGTTGCCTTATCGTAAGTCGCTTCTTCTGTTTCACCGTTATTTTTTGTAAGGGTTACTACTGTTCCTGTGTAGTCAACAGTTGCTTTTGTATCCTTATCTTTTACAAGGTACTTAGTAGTTGTTGGGTCAGTTGTTACAGCAATTTTAGTGTAAACAATGTCCTTAACAACTAGAGTCATTGTGAAGGTGCCTTTTGCTCCAGATTTATCTTTTGCAGTGTAAACAACTTCGTAAGTTCCTGGTGTTTCATTGATCTTTGCAATATTTTCTTTAGTTATTTCTGTTCTCTTGTCTGACTCAATCTTTTCAACTTTATAAGTGAATTTTTTTCCACCTTGAAGATCAATATCTGTTTCGCCATCAGCATCTGTAACTTTGATGCCGTCTTCTAAGTTAAGTGCATCGCCTTTAAAGATTTCTTTGTGGCTTGTAGTACCTCCAATTTTAGGTGCAGAGTTCCCTGTTAAAGCTTCGATAGCTTTTTTGATAGCTTCGTATTGATCGTCTAGCGATTTTTGTCCAGTTGAGCTAACTTTTACAGTTGATTTAACCTTTCCTTTATCGTCAACTAGCTTATCAGCTTCATCAAGAGCAGCTTTTAAAGCCTTTACTAAATCTTGGTTAACGCCCTTTTTACCGTCAAAGTGCTTAAATACTTCTTTTCCTGTTGGAATGATTGAGTTAAGCTTATCAGGATTTAGTTGTACTTTTTCAGTAACAGGTGCTGAAGCTGTCTTGGATTCAGGTAAGGTTACTACTACGCTGATGTCTTCCCCTGCAATAAGTGGGTCTTTTACCCCAGCTACAAAGGATCCATCTGCGTTAGCAAGTGTTCTAGTTAAAACTGTGTCACCTTTTTTAATAGTTACTACAGCGCCGTCTAAGCTTACTGGGAATTTATCAGAATTGGAAGATGCTGTGATCTTACCCTTTACTGTTGTATCTCCATCTCTTAGAGGGTGCTCTTTACCTTGAGCCTTATCAAAAGCTACTGTAACCGTATTTGGTTTTACAATAAGTTTTTGATTTTGAACTTCTAATTTAGAACCGTCTTTGAAGGTTACAAGTAGTGTACCTACTTTATCTCCCGCTTCTGCAGTTGTTCTTGCAGGATTAGTTATATCAGTAACTGTTGCATCTTTAAGAAGTGCTTCATATTCTGTTTTCTTGGCTGCATCTACATTGTCTGCAAGTGCAACACCATCATTCCAGAACTTCTCTGGGAAATCTTGGCCTTGTAGGGCTGTTGTATCGACTGCTTTTAGGTTTGCTGCAGTGATTTTATCTGCTGTACTCATGTAAATAAGCGTGATTTTTGACCCTATATTATAAGCAGGACTGTAAGAAATTCCTAGCTTATATGTCTTGCCATCTAGAGTTACTTCTTCGCCGTCTTTCTTGCCATCAACAAGTGCTGTTGCACCCTTGATATCTTTAACTTCTTCTCTTCCAATTTTGTTGTTTAATCTAAAGTAAGAATCTACCTTGTCTTGGTTTGGTAAATCAAATTTCTTTCCTTCGATAAAGTTGAAAGTAAGAATGTCCTTTAAGCTTGTTGCCGGCGTATTTTCCCTAGCTAGTGGTTGTTGGTTTACATCCACCCATTTAACATCTACTTTAGTAGATGGAACTTGAACTAAGTCAAAGGTCATATTTAGACTTGCTGCCCATGGATCTGGTGCTTTCTCATTTGTTAGATAGGCATCCGTCAAATAAGTTTCCGTATCCACATTGGTTTTCATACCAAAGGCATATGGCTGTCCAGCTATATCAAAGGTCCTTGTAATCACTTCTTGATAATTTGACTCATTGATGGTAATAGGATTGCCTACGTTGTAATCAAAGCCTTCTTCATCGATATAGAAGACTTGTAGTTCAAGCCCTTCCGGTAGAGTAGCCCAGTCAAAGGTCTTTCCACCTACTCCTTTAAAGTTAGTACCCTTAATGTTAAGAGTATAAGATGCAGGTCGGCCTGCTCCTACCGGTCTACCAAATAGATTGTCTGATATATCTAGTCCATCAGATCTTTGGATTGCTTCTGTCTTTTTTTCGTTTTTTTCTTGTGATTTTATTAAATCACCTTTTGCGTTTTTGTCTTTACTAAAAATGTAATAGACATTATCCCCTATTTGAATTTCTTGAGCTTTTGTTACGTTTTTCTCATTTTCTATGCTGGTCTTAGCAAGCACTGGTGTTAAATGAGAAAGCATCATAGCAAAAGCTAAAATAAAGGATAGTATTCGCTTATTAAACTTCATAAATTCTCCTTTTAGTAATTTTATATTCATAATACAGAGGGATAGCTCCCTCTATATTATAAATCATTTAGTTTATCTTACAAATCTTATTAATTTGTTTGCTCTGGCTTCGCCTTTAGTTGCTTCAATTATAATGAGATCTCCTCTCTTTAGCTTATAAGCTGAGCCATTAGATTCAAGGTTTACGTCTTCAAAGTCTCCTGTTGCAGATTGAACAGTTGCACTCGCTACTAGTTTTCCTCTTCTTTTGATTTGGATGTCTATTTTAGCTCCTGTATTTGATTTTACATTTAGCTTTTTATCGCCAACAGCAACATGATTTAGCCAAGCTTCTATAGCTTCTTCTCTTTCATATTTTACTATCGCTTCAGTCTTGTTATTGAAAGCGTCGAAAGCTATAATCTTAACCTTTGGCATATCTTTAAGTTCAGTTTGTCTTTCAACTGCTCTAAAGTAGTCGATAGCTTCAGACTTGGTTCTGAAAGTTTGTTCCCTGTCTCCAATGATGATCTTCACAGCATTGCCTTCCGGAACTTCACTTAAAGTGGCTGATAGGTTGGCAAACATTCTGAAGTAGTCGTCCTTTAGAAGTGCATCTTTAATAACCGGGCCTTCTAAGTCAATCTCTACATGGCCAAAGCCTTTTTGATCAGCGTTTGCGCCTGGAATCATATCATATTTACTACGTCCTTCTTCGGACTTAAAGTAAATCTTGTCGCCATGTTTTATCTTATCTCTTGGTATTTCAAGGATAGCATGTTCACCTGGTTTTAGGTTTTCGCCAGTAACTATTGGGTCTACTCCTGGAAGTGGAGTGAATGTTCCACTTGCGTCTATTGTACCTGGCGTGAATTTTGATCCTGCTCCTGGAGCATTTGGAGTTGGGTTAGGGATGGTTACCTTAATCTTAACCGTTTTTGGTTCCTCTGTTCTATCTCTATCAAATGGAACTTGTTCAATATCTGTTATCTTATTAGCGTCAACCTTTGCTTGAACAGTGTTTGTAGCTATTTTAGAAGGTACTTCTCCCTTAAAGAATTGAGCTGTAATAACATCTCCGGCTTTGTAGCTAATCGTTTTGTTTTCTAGCTCGATTACAACGTCGCCGTCTTTATCTGTAACTATTCTAAAAGCAGAGTTGCCATTTGATGTTGCTGATGTCCAAGTGTCTACTTTAGTCGTATCCTTAATAAATGTTTGTTCAAGTTTTTGACCTTGCATTGTAAAGTTTACTACAAGTTTGTTGATTGCATCATCTTTTGGTTTATAAATAGTAGCTATTTTTTCGCCGTCGTAGATATTACCTTTAAACTTAGGTGTTTCTACATCTACTGGGATGTTAGTAACTGTTATTTCATAACCAGTAATTTGAGCAATTTCATTAGGACCAAGTTGAGCGTCCTTTTTGCCTTGAACTGATGTATCTACACCTAGTGGTTTTCTTGATGTTGCTGCTGTAAAGGCGTCTACATCCTTTGAACCAGGTTTTTTAATAGATACTGATTGAGACTTACTTAATTTTACAAGTGTATTCATTGGGTCAAAAGGTGCGTCCTTATCTTGGATGGCATTTCCGCCACCTTCTGGAATTCTCATATATACATTGATACCTAGAGTTGACCAGTCGTCTGCTCCCTTGTGTTGTGCATAGGTTGCTTCTTCTCCCACAGGTACTTCAACACCGATATAGGAAATTCTTTGTCCTAGGATGTCATAACCCGGTACAGACCAAGTTAGGGTGTTTTGCTTATCTTTTTCCCATAACTTTAAGATTTCTTGATCTTTTAAGTTTGCCGGATTTAAAGTGTAGTAGTTCGCTGCTTGAAGGACAGTCGGGTCGTTCCAGTTTGTTACTGCTGTTCTGTATAGTAGACCGAACTTAACATCGTGCATTTTAGCGTCTTTCTCTTCTTGTGTAAGGTCTTGGTAACCTGACTCAGTAGATTTCTTAAATTGCTTGTTAAGGTTTACTTTATAGAATGGTCTATAGGAAGCGTATAGATGAATTACTCTTCCATCATTTTTTACAAAGTCTTCAAAAGACTTGTTTAGCTTTAGTCCATAGGTATTAGGTAAAGCCTTAGTTGGAGATAAGTCAGTAAGATTGATTGCCTTATCATTTCTTTCTTGCTCAGTATAGCCATTGTTTTCTAGAAGAGCTCCTGCCGGATAAGTTTTTTCTTCCTTGTAACCATTGTTTTCTTGGTTTGGAAGCATCCAGCCAACAAAAGTGTTTTCCTTTAAGAAATCTTCTTGGAAGTTGTCTTTGTTGAAGCTTGCAATAAAGTCTCCGTTTGCAACACTGTTCGTGTTGTAGTACATTCTTGGAATGTTTACTGCCTTGCCACTGTTGAAATCTGTGTCCTTTAGGATAATTTCTTCAGTAGCAGTGTCATTTTCATTCATATTTCTATGAAGAACTAGTTTAACGAGGGGCTTACCGTAAGCAGCGTAAACTGTTAAGTTGCTATCGAAGGGCGTCTTGTCTGTAAAGATATAGTTTTGATTGTTCTTCACTTGATCAACAGTCGTCGCCTCTTTAAGTTTAATAAATTCATTAGTCGCATCGCCAGACATCTTTTGAGTTGTCCAGCCTAGGAATTCTAGTTCTGGGTCTGGTGATACTAATGCGTCTGTTGCCGGCATCTTTCTTAATTCTAGAGCGTCACCAGCTAAGTCGCCACCGTTGTGGTCTTTGTAGTTTACATTGTCGCCTGTGAAACCTGATTCTTTATATCCTTCTTGTCCTCTTATTTTATTATTAAGGGGAGCAATTCTTGTAACTTTTTCTGTTTCTGAGTTTCTGTTTAAGTCGTAGGCAAATTCTGTACCGAGTAACTTAGATGAGTCAATACCTTGGTAGGACACAACGTTCTTAGGAAGTTTACCGCCGTTTAGGTCGAATGCTACCTTGGCTTGGATTTGTTCAACAACTGGGAAGTCATTTTCAAGTGCGTTTTGTAGTACGTCTTGGTTTGTAAAGTAAATACCGGTGTCTTTCTTTGCCCAAACTTTTGGATCTACATAGGCAGAGTTGTCTGCTCCTTCTGTAGCATCGAATTTTTCATTTGATGCCCATTGGAAGCCTTCTACATCGTCGCCGTTGACATTCATCTTGACCTTTTGGTCGCTGGCTTCGATAGTTGCAATTCTGTTTTCTGCCTTATTCGTTTCTTGGTTCTTACCTTTATATACATATACATTTACACGGTCGTATTTTGAACGACCTGATAAGAATGTAGTGTCTGTAAATGTTTCATCAACGTCCGGTACGTCAACAGTCTTTGTTAGGATACCGCCGCCGAAGTTTTCTTGACGTGCCATCATAAGTGGGTCGTGGTTGTCTATAAATAATGCTTGTGTTGGCTTATTTATCTTCTTGCCATCTTTAAAGATTTCGCCTTTTTCGTTTCTGGTGTAGCCATCTACAAGAGGTCTTTCAAATCTGAAGGTCTTGTCTTTTTTAATTGTCCTACCAGAAACATCCACGTCTGAATAGTTAAATGTAACCGTCATACCTGGTGATACTTCTTGTAACTTTGTCTTTCTTGAGAAGATTGTCAAAGGGGTATCCTTTTTAATCTTGATGTCAAAAGGAACCCGTACAGTCATCTTACGCATATAGTTTGGACCCGAAAGGATTAATCCACCTGTGTAACTTGTCTTATCACTAGTCGTTCTAATGCTTATTTTGTATTGGTCGTCGCCAATTTGGATAAAAGAACCTTGTCTGTCAAAAGTCCCTAAAGACACAAGATCACGTCTGCTGTCAAAACGGATATCTATGGTATCCCCGCGTTTAAGATTGATGTCCTCATCTCTTGGAACTGATTTGAACTCTTCAACGCCTGTTTCATTAGTAGCAAAGACTGTAGAGAAGAATTCATAGGAAACGATATCTGCACTGCCAAACTTCTTTATTAACTTGTTTTTGTCGATGAAGTACCTCACAACAGTTGAGGTTCCATAGCTGTCTCCATTAACACCAGTGGGCATGAAGGTATCATTTGGTCTATTGTTGGTCACTTTTAAAATACCAACACCATTCTTCCTTTCAATCTGCTCAAGTGGGAAGTCAATCCTGTTGGCAGGTTTTGCCACTGTCTTATCTACATCTGCATTGATAATATTATCATTGGTATCAGCAGTAAAAATTTGAGCCACTGTTTTAGATTCATCTTGTGGTTTTAGGATATCTATAAAGCTTTCATCAAAGGTTTGCATAAAGCCATAATTATCAGAACCTGCCGAAGATCCTAATTCCCTTTGAGTTCTCCTGGTGTATACGTCAATGTATCCCTTTTCTTCGTTATACTTGATATAGGAAGATGCTGATTCAAACGAAGTTGAATCATTGCGGACAACGTCAGAATTTAGTATACCTTGCTTTAGGTCAACCCTTACTGGTATGAAGGTTGACATAGTGTATGAAGAATATGGGACTTCTTGATTTGCATCAATGGTTGTGGAATATATTTGTTCATATTTAACGTCCATAAGTCTCATCTGAATGAGAGGGTTGGTCGTTAGCGTCTTAACTGTTTGACCTTCTTTAAGAACTAGGTCGATTGGCGTTTCAAAGTTAACATATTGTAGTGGTGGATTTGTAGTTAATGTACCGTCTAAACCTAGTTTAACTACATGTAAGTTGCCTGAGCCACCTTGTTGGGAAGACATAGATTCAAATTTTATAAACTCATTGTTAAAGTCATAGCCGTCATGGTTGTTAGGGTATTGTCCGGGCATCTTTTTACCCATGCCAGACTCTGACCAGTCTATCAATTGATTTAAATTGTGGTCCGGTTTTAAAACAAGTCTTTTCCAAACCCCGGAAGTAGCGTGAAGATATGATGAAAAGGCAAGCCTTACTACCTCTCTGCCGTCTGGTCTGGTGTATCCCCCAATGTACCTAATGGATGGATTTTTTAATACTTCTGCTTTTGATACTTTTACCAATCTTCCTTGGTTAGGAATTGGCCAGTATCTAGCCTCTGGGTTGTCGTCGTTCCAATTGGCTGGAGCGACTTCCGCAAAGGCATTTGTAGGCACAATGCCTATCATCATTACGATTGCTAGTAGTAAAGATAAAACTCTCTTTAAACTACTATCACTGATTTTCTTCATAATATTTCCTTTCTTGTTTTATTTGTCCATTTATGGATTGGACTTCCATGGCGATTAAAGGACGCCAACCTTATTTCAAGACAGTGACCTGTCTTTTAGTTTATTAATATAGAAAGATTTTGTTTTTGGATTACAATCTTTCTATAATAACAAACTATACGGTGGGTTAAACCTCCAAATGATTTATTCTTAACAAATCTTTTGAACATTTTACATGACCACCGTTATTAAAGTGTTAAAGAATGGATTATTAAGTTAGTTCTGAAAATTTTATTTCGTATAGAAATACTAAGTATATTCTCATAGTTATCACAAGTTTTAGATATTATAAAAAAATGATTTTAAAATAACAAACTTCCTTTGTTTAATTTACCATTCTTCCTTATGAAAGATAGTTTTTTCACATTTCAAAAATAAATTTCAGAACTCAGATATAAAACTTTCTAGAATAAATCTATAAGTTTTAATTTAAAGAGTAAAATTTATTATTCATAAGAAAAAAATATCTTTCCTTGATATTATACCATATAATCCCTCTTTATCAATTTTATTTTGCTGATAGATACAGGATTTCTTGAATCTTTTTCCATAAAGAATGGAATTTTATTCATTTTTGTTGTATTTTTAATGATTTGCTATTTTTATTATCTTAATATTTTTATATATAAACCTTGAAAACCTTTGATTTTAACAATTTTTCGCCTTTTTTAATATTATTCATGATTATAATTGTTACAAATTTTTCATATTTTTGTGATTTTTTGATATTTATATAACGTCTTGCTTCGTCTTTCTCCCCACGTCATACCCGACCTTATTACCTTCTCGGGACCATAACCTCGCTCTGTCATCCTGAACGAAAACTTTTTGAAACAAAATTAAAGTCGAAGCATTCTTGACCTAACAGAAGACGAAGTCTTCGTTGTAGGTCAAATGTCAATCTCACTTCACTTTTCGAAGAAAAGTGTCAGAAGGCGACAACCTCTTCGACACGAGTAAAGATGAAACAAAAAAGCTTTCGCCTTTTTGAGATCCTTCGAATCGCTTGTGCTCCCTCAGGATGACAGTGACGGAGTGTTGTCGAAATATAACAATTCTCTCCCTCATATTGTCATTCTGAGCGAAAAAAATTTCGAAGAAATTTTTGAGTCGAAGAATCTCGCATTTGATTTTTCAAATGCGTACAATACCTCCAACCTCCAACCTCCAACCTCTCACTTTTCTCATACAAAAAAACGATTGTCTTTCACTTACACAATCGTCTTTTTTATTATACAAATCCCTAAATACTATTTTATAACTTTCCAATATCCATTTTTTGCACTACCAACATACTCAATTAATTTATCATCAGTAAGTTTTTTCAAATCTCGTTTGATTGTCCTTTCTGTTAAATCGAACTTCTTAGATAAATCACTGGCTGTTATTTCAGGATTATTTTCTATTATTCTAATAATTTGTTTTATTCTATCAACAGGATTTAGTCTTTGAGTGACATTTTGAGTGACATTAGTATCATTTTGAGTGACATTAGTATCATTTTGGGGATCATTTTGACTGTCATAATTTAAATTCTTTAAAAATGTAGTAAAAGAAGAATCCTATGATATTAAGTATTAAAATATCATTTAAGATACAATGTATTTCTGCTCTAAACTAGAAAATCAGT